>CAIWTA010000102.1 GCA_903915465.1 uncultured Bacteroidales bacterium
CAAGAGTGTACTGGTATTTTCCAGGTGCGAGAAACAGGTTGGTCTCCCATCTTCCGTTTTTCAAGCGTAAAGGAACCTTCTTCGACATCCAATCCGTCATTTCACCTGCTATTTCTACCTTTTTATAGGTTTTTCCTTTGGAATCAAAAATTACCTGCTGCCAGATCTTACGGGATTTTTCAAGCAGAAGCGAATAGCAAAACCCGTCAATCCAGACTTTCATGACAGAAAGCCTGGGAGGGTTTTTATCTTCCTGAATCAAAGTCAACTGCGTGGAATCTGATGAGATCCTGAACGAGAGGTTTTTGTCAACAAAAACCGAATCGATCGCTCTGGGATGTAAAAAATAATCCGACAGTTCTATGGTTGTTGAATCGGGTTGAAGACAAACAAGAGTTGCAAGACCAATGATTTCGGGGGATTTTGGAACGGGAATATCTTCTTTGTTTTTACATCCGAAGAAAAAGATTAACCCTGTTATAAAGAACAAGGTGGTAAACAATCTTCTTTTTTTATCGACCATAATTTTCTGATTATTAGTTGAAATACCTTTGAAAAGTCGGTTCATTAAATTTTAGCGTTAAGACCATGTGTAAATTTTCATTTCAGGATACTATTGCTTATGGCAATTACAATTTTAGAAATTTAAACAGTCTCAAAGTCTATTTCCGAACATTAAATAATTATTCTGTTATCCTTTTCAGGACGATAGCCGTCCGGTTCGTGTTATAGATCATCAGGCCATGTTGCTTTTCTTTTTCATGATACCTGGTGATGAAGATAGTTTTTTCATCAATCCGGCCATGGCCGCCAAATGCAGGATTGTCGGTATTGAGGACAATCCGGTAATCGCCTGGTTCAGGAACAATGAATTCATAATCCGGTATCGAATGATTTATATGAAAGTTAAAAATGAAGATCAGTTTGTTCCGTTCGAAGACAATGGTTTTATTCCAATCATCCGCGTTAAGAAGGGTTCCGAAATCTGAATTCAGGATATTAAACTCCCTGATAATATCCAGCATGGCTTTGTCGAAGGTACCGAGAAAGTGGAATTTAAGGTCAGGATTTTCAACCAATGACCACATTCTCCGTGCATATTGATACGACCAGTTATTTCCTTCTCGCGGAAAATCAATCCAGTCGGGATGACCAAATTCATTTCCCATAAAATTCAAATAAGCCTGACCGCCCAATGAAATTGTTAACAACCGGATCATTTTGTGCAAAGACATTCCTCTGTCAATTACAATGTCAGAATCTTCTTTGTGCATATGAAAATAAATGTTGCTTTGCATCAGCCGGAAGGCGATGGTCTGATCTCCAACGAGCGCCTGGTCGTGCGATTCACAATATGCAACAGTTTTCACTTCAGGCAATCGGTTGATCATGACCTGGTACATCTCCCCCGGGTCCATTTCTTCGTCTTGTTTTTCTTTCAGGATCCTGATCCAGTAATCGGGAATGCCCATTCCGAGACGATAATCAAAGCCGATACCGCCATCTGCTATAGGGCTTGCCAGGCCGGGCATACCACTCACATCTTCGGCAATACTTACAGCGTGTGGCTTGACCTTTTGAATAAGTTTGTTTGCAAGTTGCAGGTATATCAAAGCATCCCACTCGACTCCTTCCCTGAAATAGCCGTCAATGTCCCAGATATCACGAAAACCATGGTCAAAGTAAAGCATAGAAGTTACGCCATCAAAGCGGAATCCATCGAAATGGAACTCTTTCAGCCAGAATTTGACGTTCGATAAAAGGAATTGAACAACTTCGCTCTTCCCGTAATCAAAGCATTTGGAATCCCAGTGCGGATGGTTTCCACGATCTCCCGGATGAAAATACTGGTTGTCAGAACCGTCAAATTCATTTAATCCTTCATTGATATTCTTGACTGTGTGTGAGTGAACCAGATCCATAATTACAGCGAGACCTTGTTCATGGGCTTTCCTAATGAGGTACTTCAATTCCTCGGGAGTACCGAAGCGGGAAGAAACGGCAAAGAAATTTGAAACATGATAGCCAAAGGAAGCATAGTAGGGATGTTCGGCAATGGCCATTAGTTGGATTGTATTGTACCCTGAATTCTTGATATATGGAATGATATAATCCGCGAACTCAACGAAACTCCCCACTGCTTCTTTCTCCTGGGCCATACCAATATGGGCTTCGTATATCAGGAGCTCATTCAGTCGGCCAATATCGTACTTGTCACCTTCCCAATCGAACTTCTTTGGAGGAAGCCATACCTGACCTGAAAAGTTATGGGTCTCAGGATCCTGCACAACACGCCGGATATAAGACGGAATCCGCTCCGTGAAACCCTTATCTGAATGAACCATCACTTTGATCAGGCTTTGATGGACGAACTTGTTTTTATAGATTTCCTCATCCAGAAAGATTTCCCAGATACCATCTTTCACCCAGGTCAACCGGTGAGAATATCGTTGCCAGTTATTGAAATCACCGAAAATGTAGAGATCCTGTGCTTTCGGCGCCCATTCCCGGTAAACCCAGCCATGTCTTTTGGCGTCATAATGAATGCCAAAATAATTATATGCATCGGCACATGCCTGCAAACTGCCCCATTTGTTCTCAATATCCTGTAAAGCTTTCTGATAGCGGTTCTTGCGATCGATTATTTCCTGCTCTGCCGGTTCCAGCCAGGAATCGTTTGCAACCAACCCGATCTTCCGGTTCTTTTTCATGAATTTATTTTATAGTAGGCAGTAGACTTTCAACTCATCAACTCATCAACTTTCTTTCTTCCGGCCTCTCATGTAAATGATCAACCCGTTCAGAAAATTTCGAAGAAGCTGATCCCCGCAATCTTTATAATTGGGATGATCCTCTTTCCGGAATATAGCGCCTAACTCACTTTTGGAAATTTTGAAGTCGACAAGTTTGAGTATGCTGATGATGTCATCATCCTTCAGCTGAAGCGCCACACGCAGTTTTTTAAATATGTCGTTGTTTGTCACCTTTGGAATGTTATTTCTGAGATTTTTCTAACCGTAATTTGATAATTATCACTTTTCTGATAATAGAAAAGTGCAGACCAAATAACATTTTTAAAGGTTCAACAGGATGATACCAAGGATGATGGCCATAACTACCGGAACAATAAGCAGGACTTTTGTCCTGTCGCGTTTGATATTCTGATTGCAAGCAGCAATTTTTTCAGTTGCCAGCGGATCGCCTGGTTTGTAGGTAAGCGCTTCTTTATATGTCTCCCGTGCAGACCTGAAAAGATCAATTTTCATATAATCTGAACCCCGCTGGATATGATAACGATATCGGATCTCATCATGGGAAATGTTTTCTTCCTGAACTTCTTCGTGTGACATAGGACTTTTTTATATTACGACTGTTGGACTTCAGATCTCAGATCTCGGATCTCGGATCTCGGATCTCGGATCTGGATCTCGGATCTCGGATCTCGGATCTCGGATCTCGGATATCGGATCTCGGATCTCGGATCTCGAAATACCCCCCAAAATTAACAAATTCTATTCAACCGGGATCTGCGAATTTCTGTCAGTGGATTTTATAAGTAATCCCGATACCCAATAGTTCCTTGAATTGCGTTCTTGGTCCACCAGGCTCTGTAGCATCTGGTTTTATGATAATATCATCGTCGTAAATTAATTGGGTAGTAATAGAGGCAGCAAGCCATTTATTTACTTTCATCGTTAGTAACAAGTCCCAGTTGACATCGATGTTCCCGAAATTTTTCATGTAGTCCGTAAATAGTGCAACCGTAGTTGTAAGATTGATGGTCTTTGATAGGTCTTTATTCATATTGGCGCGAAGATATGACCCAAATTCCGACCTCATCGTTTGACCTTTGTCAACCCCAAAAGAACCAGCGTCAGATAATTTTTTATCAATAACGAAAGTGAACCTGCCGGATGCCGGAGACAGATATACGTAGAACCATTTAGCAGGAGCATAGGTAATTCCAAGACCAGCTACCAGGTACCCCGGAGCCATAAAATTTGAGATCACGGTGCTGTCATCGGGATAGTTGTAACCAGCGCTGAATTGAGACCGGAAGTTCAACAGGACTGTTAATAACCATTTTTTATCCTTGGAGAAGGCATATCCGTATGCGCTGGTAAATTCAAGTTTGTCATTGCTTTTCGTAAAATTTGTCTGATTGCCCTTACCGAGAATATTAAATCCATAACCCAGACTCAGTGCGTTTCCCCACACATGCCTTCCTTTGTGATAATTGGCCATGAGGTCGAGATATGCATCAAGGCCAATGGAATTTTGTCCGCCGGCAGCCCAATTTGAAAACGCTGCCTGGCTGAATGCAAATGAGCCCGATCCACCAATATACCAGGCTTTTAAACTGTCAGGTATGACAACCGACGAAACGGTTTCCCTGGCTTTTGCGACTTTCTGGATCTCCTGTGATATCGCGGATTGTGAGAAAATGCTTAACAAAAGAAATAGTGAGATTTTTTTCATGATGATCTTGATTTAGCCTGGTTAATTCACAAAATGTTAGTATTTGTCCATTTCTCTGTGATTCTCAGTGTCTTCTCAGTGAACCTCAGTGTAATTTTCTTTCACAGAGAACCACAGAGGAAAATGCACAGAGAGCCACAGAGAGAATTTTCATGAATAAATCAGGTTA
>CAIWTA010000103.1 GCA_903915465.1 uncultured Bacteroidales bacterium
AACCTGGTACAACAATTTGCTGAGATCACGGCCATTGAGAACCCTGGTGGTATTATTGTTCTTGAAATCAATGACAAAGATTATTTATTGACCGAGATTGTTCAGATCATTGAATCAAATGATGCCAAAGTTCTAAGCATGTACATAACTTCGCACCCTGATTCTACCAAACTTGAAGTTACATTAAAGATCAACAAAATCGATGTGGGGCCGATTCTTCAAACTTTCAACCGCTACGATTATATTATAAGTGCTTCATTCACAGAAGACACCTATACGGAAAATCTGCAGGACCGATATGATTCACTTATGAATTACCTGAACATCTGATCGATGAGACTGGTTCTTTCATCATTTTTTTCACGAATCATTCTTTCATTCATGCTTCCTGGATTCTTTTTCTGTGTCCAGAATGTTTCGGGTCAAGCCGATTACCGGGATTCTCTGAAGGACGGAGGAAAACGTTTTGTCATCCAAAATATTACCATTGAAGGCAATCATCACACAAAGTCTTCCATCATTATACGGGAGTTGCTCTTTCATGAAAAAGATACACTCCCACAAAAAGCATTTTCTTCGGCATTAATATCCAGTCAGGAAAATATTTTTAATACACGACTTTTCAACTTCGTCACGATGGATACTGTCTGCAAACCAGGCAGGATAGTGGAAGCAGAAATACATATCCATGTGGTTGAACGTTGGTACATCTGGCCAATTCCTTTTATTGAGATCTCTGACAGGAATATTAATGCCTGGCTTTCCACCATGGATTTCAGCCGGTTGACATATGGAATTGATCTTACGATTTCAAACGTCAGAGGGCGAAATGAGACACTGCGGTTTCCTGTTCATTTTGGTTTTAACCGACAATTCGGATTTGATTATACAATGCCTTATACCAACAAAAAAAAAACGATCGGCCTTGGATTTGGGCTTCTTCTATGCCAGAACCATGAGGTCATTGTGAAAAGTGAGAATAACAAACCTGTTTACTACAAAGACCCGAAATATTTTGTAAGGCAAAACTTCTATTCATTCATAGAAATGCGCTATCGTCCCGGTATCTATTCTTATCATTCAGTCCGTCTTTCTTACAATGCATATTCTTTCTCCGATTCATTGCTTCACATCCCGGGGTATACCTATAGTGATAAGCCATTTCTTAATTTTTTTACATTTATTTATCAATATAAGAACGATCACCGGGATATAGCCTATTACCCTTTAAAAGGGTCATATTTTGATGTCCTCCTGGTCCAAAACGGTTTGTGGAATAAACCGGTCAATGAGCTTTATCTCAAATCAAACTTACGCTGGTACTGGCAATTGCACAAACGATGGTTCTATGCTGCCGGACTGACTGCAAAATATACCTTGACCGGATCTCCGGCATATTTCCTTCAGCAAGGATTAGGGTATGGGAGGGATTATGTGAGAGGATATGAGTATTATGTGATAGATGGGAAACATTTTGCGTTGTTCAGGAACAATATAAAGTTTGCACTGGTACCACAAAAGATTTTTCATGTTGGGTTTCTAAAAAGTAAAAAGTTCAATCTGATTCCGTACGCTTTTTACCTGAATCTGTTTGCAGATTTGGGGTATGTTTATAACAGTGATTCCGGCCAGAACAAAATCAATGATCTTCAGTGCCGTTTGCTGCCAGGTTATGGGCTCGGGGTTGATTTCACTACATATTATAACATTGTTGCCCGCCTGGAATTTTCCATGAACAGAAAATGCATCCCTGGTGTCTATCTTCATTTCACAGCGCCAATATAGTGAGTTCCCTGTTCAATTGAAAAATGGACTATCTTTGCCGCGGATTTTTTTGACTTAAAACTCAATCCCTATGAATGTTGCATTGTTTGGAAAGTCAATCGCCAACAACGATATCCCATATGTACAAAGGCTTGTTGACAGGCTCGGTACTATGGGTGGAAGGGTTTTTGTCTATCAGCCTTTTATGAATGTCTTAAAAGAGAAAATTAAATTCCCTTTGCAAACAGCCTCTTTCATAAGTCAGGCGGATATTCAGGGGAATGTTGATTACCTGTTTTCTATTGGCGGAGATGGCACTTTACTTGACACTATTCCGCTTGTCGGTAATACTGGAATACCGATCCTTGGAATTAACATGGGGCGGTTGGGGTTTTTATCAGGTATCTCGAAAGAAGAGATCATTCCGGCTGTTGAAGAGATCTTTGAAAAGAGATATTTTCTCGATCAACGTACACTGCTCAGGCTTGAATCACCTGAAGGTCTTTTCGGACCATTTCATTCTGCACTCAACGATCTGACAATTTACAGGAGCAGTCCGGATTCGATTTTGACCATACATACCTACATCAACAACGAATTTCTCAATACTTATTGGGCAGATGGCCTTATTGTTGCGACTCCTACCGGTTCGACAGCCTATTCATTAAGCTGTACAGGACCAATCATCACACCTGATTCGGAAAATTTTGTGATCACACCTATAGCCAGTCACAACCTTACGGTGAGGCCGATCGTCGTTCCCGACAAAAGCATTATTAAAATTGTTGCAGAGGGGCGTGGGATCGATTGTTTTGCCGGACTGGATTCCCGTAATCAAAAGATTGCTAACTCAATTGAACTGATTATGCGAAAGGAAGATTTTAAGATCAATCTGCTTAGGATGTCGAACAAAAACTTTTTTCAGACGATCCGGGAGAAACTAAAATGGGGTCTGGACATTCGTAATTAATCAATTTTTTTGCTGAATTGCTGAACAGACTCAAATAAAATGAGGGAATTTGCGTTATTTACAACTGATACATTTCAAGCTTTCCAAATGCATCTTGGTACCCTCTTAAAAACAACGCAAAAACGAGATTCCTCCGTAAGGTCAATCTGTTTCTATTCCTGTATTCCTTTGCTGTTATTGTTCTTTCCAAATTCCAGCAAATCGCAGAATATGGAAGTTGGTCCATTGGCCGGAGGAGCCTATTACCTCGGGGATTTGAATCCAGGTAAACATTTTATCAATACCCAGATTCTATATGGCGCGCTCATCAGGGTTAATTTCGATACCCGCTGGGCTGTGAAAATTGCAGTTTCAAGAGGTAAGATCAAAGGTAATTCATCGCAGTCCAGTTTTCTTCCCGATCGTAACTTACAGTTTGAAAGTCCGATTACTGATATCTCAGCTGTTGCCGAGTTTAATTTCTTTTCTTATTTTACAGGAAGCAAATACAATTCAATATCTCCGTACATTTACGCGGGAATAGGTTTTTTCTTTTTTGAACCGGCTTCCGGTGGTCAGAGTCTTCGTGCAGCGGGCACTGAAGGACAGAATGATGGTTATGAAGGGCGAAAACCTTATTCCACCTCTGGTTTAGGAATTCCCATGGGACTGGGAGTAAAATATAGCTTATCTAAAACAATAGGAATTTCAGTTTTTTGGGAATTGCATAAAACTTTTACGGATTACCTCGATGATGTCAGTACAACTTATTACCTTGTCGGTCCATCGATCGATGTTAACGTTCCCGGACAAGTGTTGTCGGATCCCGTCAGGAATCATCAACCGGGGATGCAACGGGGAAATCCTAACAATAATGATTGGTTTGCTTTTTTCGGGTTCTCGGTGACCTACAAATTCAATCTTATATCAAGCAGAAAGTGCAAAGATAAAAAGTATAATTAGGGCAGAAACATTTTGGGTTGGGCATGAGTTTGAGAGAAGAGATCAATAAAGAAAAAATTCCGTCACATGTTGCCATCATTATGGATGGAAATGGTCGCTGGGCCAGTAAACGAGGCTTCTCTCGCGTGAGGGGGCATGAGATGGGAGTTGATGCTGTCCGTCAATCTTCAGAAGCGGCTACTGAGCTGGGAATCAAGTATCTTACGTTATATGCTTTTTCCACAGAGAACTGGAACCGTCCGAAATTTGAGATTGACGCGTTGATGAAGTTGCTTGTGAGATCTGTAAACAAGGAACGAAAAACCTTTATGGAAAATAATATCCGGTTGCTTGCTATTGGTAACCTGAAAAGCCTTCCTGCAAAAAGTTTAACAGAATTGATGAAAGCCATTGATGATACTTCTCAAAATACAGGATTGAACCTTGTTTTGGCGTTGAGTTACGGTTCGCGCTGGGAGATCGTGGAAGCAGTCAGGAATATAGCGCAACAGGTAGCCGGAGGTTTTTTAAAGCCTGAAGATATTTCCGCCGGTAATATTTCATCCGCGCTTACTACTGCTTCAATTCCTGATCCCGAACTCCTGATCCGGACCAGTGGCGAATACCGGGTCAGTAATTTCCTGCTCTGGCAGATTGCTTACAGTGAATTATATTTTACCCCAACCCTCTGGCCAGATTTCTCGAAAGAGGAATTTTATAAAGCCATACTGGATTACCAGCGCAGGGAAAGAAGATTTGGATTTACCAGCGAGCAGATCCACAAAACCAAAAAACGACTTTTCAACTGACCCGATGAAATTAAAATTTATTATTCTTCTTTTCATAGCTGTTTTGTTTAATATAGTGGCTGAAGCCCAGGTTGTTTCGGGGGAAGAAATCAGCATCGATTACAATGCGCCGAAAGATTATACTATAGGTGGTATCACAGTTTCCGGAGTCAGGTATTTAGACAGCAATGTATTGATTATGCTTTCTGGTCTTTCTGTTGGAGATAAGATTCAGATCCCGGGCAACAAGATCACGGAATCAATAAAAAAATTGTGGGAACAGGGTTTGTTCGAAGATGTGGAAATCTCTGTATCCAAAGTGCTGGACAACCAGGCTTTTTTAACAATTTATCTTAAAGAGCGCCCAAAACTCTCAAGGTTTTCATTTACAGGAATCAAAAAATCAGATGCCGATAATATCAGGGAAAAAATTCATCTTGTAAAAGGGGATTATGTTACTGATAACCTCATCATGCGGACTGAAAATATCATTAAAAAGTATTACACTGACAAAGGTTATTTAAATGCAGAAGTGAACATCATTCCAAAGAAAGATTCTATCAACGGGAATGATGTATCGTTGCAGATCGCGATCGGTAAAGGTTCGAAGGTCAAGGTTTTTCAGATTACCATACATGGAAACAAAAGCGTTACTACGGAAATGATCAAAGCGGTTTTTAAGAAAACCAAAGAAAAAAGCATTTTCAATCCGATGAATGATGTGGATAAGATGGTTTATGAATCGGCTTCCACCGTGTTAAATATGGATTTTGTTGAGATTGCCAATGTGATTGAGAAGCATGCTTATGACAACATCCGTATCCGGATCTTCAAATCATCGAAATTTATTGATGAAGATTATCAGGAAGATAAACTTGGATTATTGGAAAAATACAACTCCTTAGGATACCGGGATGCCCGAATTGTGAGGGACTCAATTTCGAAAAATCCGGACAATACAATTAATATTGATGTTTGGGTGGAAGAAGGCCATAAGTATTACTTCAGAAACATCACCTGGGTAGGTAATACCAAATATCCTGATGAATTTCTAAATCGGATAATGAAGATCAACAAAGGGGATGTTTACAACCAGGAGGATATGAGAACTGCACTCACTTATAACCCCAATGGGACTGACATCAGTTCTTTGTACATGGACGACGGATATTTGTTCTTCGATGTTTCGCCTGTGGAAGTGAGCGTGGAAAATGATTCGATCGATATTGAAATCCGCATGCATGAAGGAAAACAGGCGACAATCAACAAGGTGTCCATTGCAGGGAATACCAAAACCAATGACCATGTTGCTCTGCGTGAACTACAAACACGGCCCGGACAGCTTTTCAGTCGTGATAAACTGATCAGATCGCAACGTCAGTTGGCGCAATTACAATATTTTAATACGGAGAAGCTTCAACCCGATGTAAGTCCTAATCCTGAGGATGGAACAGTGAATCTGAAATACAATGTAGAAGAAAAATCTGCCGATCAGATTGAGCTTTCTGGCGGATGGGGTTATGGCAGGATTATCGGAACGATCGGGATTTCATTCAACAATTTCTCTCTTCGCAATTTCTTTAACTGGAAAACATGGAGGCCCGTACCAACCGGCGACGGACAGAAGCTAAGTCTGCGTTTCCAGACCTATGGTGCGGGATATCTGAGCTACAGTGTCTCTTTTACTGAGCCATGGCTGGGTGGAAGAAAACCTCTTGCATTGAGCCTCTCGTATTTCCATTCTTTATACTCGAATGCGTTGTCGAGGACAGATACCAATTATGCATTTTTCAAGATTGATGGTATTACGGTCGGGTTGGGAACCAGCCTCACATGGCCTGATGATTATTTTGTGCTCTATCAGACACTGAACTTTCAGCGATACAACACACATAAATACACGCAGATCTTTACATTCGGCGGCGGAAACGGGGTTTACACTGCCCTCAGTTATGGTATTACTCTGTCGCGAAGTTCTGTGGATATGCCGCTTTATCCGAAGACCGGATCGGAGTGGAGTCTTTCATTGGAAGTTACGCCGCCCTATTCTTTATTTCGTGGGAATGTTGATTATTCCACGATGCCTGCAAACGAAAAGTACAAATGGGTTGAATATTATAAATGGAAACTGAAGAGCTCCTGGTATATCAATATTATTGAGAAACTTGTGCTTACTCCCCGAATAAAATTTGGTTACTTAGGTGCTTATAATTCCAGCCTGGGTGTTACGCCATTTCAACGATTTTATTTAGGAGGTGATGGATTGACCGGGTACAACAACATGGATGGGCGTGAATTGATAGGTATGCGGGGATATATTAACAATTCACTTACACCGTTCTACCCGAACAGCATCGGGGGGACGGTATATGAGAAATTCACCCTCGAAATGCGTTATCCGCTTTCGCTGAACCCCAGTGCAACAATTTATGGGCTTGCTTTTATGGAAGCCGGAAACGACTGGTTGAAGTTCCGGGATTGTAACCCATTTGATGTTTACCGTTCTGTCGGAGTTGGTGTACGCGTATTTCTTCCCATGTTTGGGTTGCTTGGATTGGACTGGGGTTACGGTCTTGATGCAGTTCCTGGCGTCCCCGGCGCCAATGGCGGACAGTTTCATTTTTCGATCAATTCCAGCATCGACTAGTTAATGATGGAATGAAGCGATTGTTGTTATAAACCCATTGGTCAGATAGACTGAACGATGAAACATGATAAAATTGTAATTTTGTTTTTGAAATAATAATTGGAGGAATGAAAATGAAAAAAATTGTCATTTCTGTTATATTATCCTTCGTCGCCTTTACAATGATCCAGGCACAGAAGTTTGCTTATGTCGACAGTCAATACATTCTTGATAACCTTCCGGAATTTACGGAAGCCCAGGCTCAGCTTGACGAGTTATCAACGCAATGGCAAGTAGAGATTGAGACAAAGTTTACAGAAGTAGAAAAAATGAGACAGGATTTCCAGGCACAGGCTGTGTTGTTGCCTGAGGATATGAAGAGGAAAAAGGAACTCGACATTCTTGATAAAGAGAAAGATGCTAAGAACCTTCAGCGTCAGCGGTTTGGTAAGGACGGCGACCTGATGAAGAAACGCCAGGAGTTGGTTAAACCCATTCAGGAGAAGGTTTATAACGCCATCCAGGAAATCTCTACAAGCAGTAATTATGCAGTGATTTTCGATAAATCCGGGGCACTTACAATTATGTATGCCAATCCCAAATATGATATCAGTGATGATGTACTGGATAACCTTGGTGCTGCCATGAGTGGCAGGAAAGGAAAAAACCAGCCACAGACCAGTGGAAAAGAACAGCCAGGAAGTAAAGACCAGCAGGGTGGTGGAAAATCCCCACAGGGTTCTGGTAAAGGTACTGAGGCCGGTGGAAAACCTGAAAAAAAGTAAACCCGACAGGAAAAAACTTGGGATTCATGAAGAAATTCATAATTTTGCACTAATTTTAATCATTAACCCATTATTATAGATAATATGAAAAGAGTATTCGGAATTGCAGTTGTTCTATCTTTAGCTTTTGTTTTTTCTTCCATTTCACAGGCTCAGAATCCAATAAAAGTTGGTCATATTGAATTCAATACACTGATTGCTGCTATGCCAGGTGTTGATTCGGTAAAAATTAAGTTGCAGAAATACCAGGGAACCCTCTCCAATACCCTGGATGCCATGCGTTCTGAGTTTGAAACCAAATACCAGGAGTATCAACAAGGATCGGCAGGGATGTCGGATCTGATCAAGCAGACTAAGGAAAAAGAGTTGCAGGACTTACAGGGCCGTATTGATGCCTTCAACCAGAAAGCACAGACAGATCTCCAGGCCAAACAACAGGAACTTTTACAACCGATCATTGACAAAGCAAAAGCGGCCGTCAAGGATGTTGCCAAGGAAAACAAGTATACTTACGTGATCAATGGAATCGAAGATGTAGTATTGTATTCAGAAGCTTCAGATGATATCATGCCATTAGTTAAGAAAAAACTGGGACTTCAATAGCATTGAATCCCTTAAACAGAACGAAACCGTCCCAAAAGGACGGTTTTTTTTTGCCCTCAGGCCTGGCGGCCTGGTCGCCACAACGCAGCTGCGCCTTCATCTATCTCACTTCGTGAGATTTCCGGCTTCGCCGGAACCGAAGACGTCGAAGGCTGCTTATCTGGCGACTGTTATTCTTTTTGATTATTGTCT
>CAIWTA010000104.1 GCA_903915465.1 uncultured Bacteroidales bacterium
AGCTGCCATGGTCGTGCAAAATTTAAGAAAATCACGCCGGGAAATACCATTCCCTATGACTTCCTCATAAAATGAAGGTTTCTGATTCTCCATAATGCTGTCGGTTTATAAGATTATATACAAGTGTAAATATATGCCAAATTTAGAATATGTCAACAGGCAGATCGTAATTTATAATTGTTCTGCATAAGACCTGGGAATGTTTTTCCACACAATTTGCCATTACAACCCGGAATGATTGTACCAGTCAGGATATCAGCGGAAATGATGCCTTGAAATTTCATTGGAAAAAATTGTGTTTGTCTGTAAAACATACGTATTTTACGTATTTTAATACGTGTATTTCTTATCAAATTGAATTATAAATCTTTATCAAATTAACACACATATTTGTACCTTTGCTGTCAGAAAAAATGTTTAATATTGTGAATTATTTCACACCATCATAAATTACTACACTCAATCATTAATTTTAATCAATCTACTATGAACAACGACATGTTAAAAAAGCTGCTCGACGAATTCATGGCCAAGGTTATTGCCAAGAATCAGGGTGAAAAAGAATTTCATCAAGCCGTAATGGAAGTTGCTGAATCATTGATTCCTTTCATTGAAGAAAATCCAAAGTACAAGCAGGCTAAAATCCTAGAACGGATGGCAGAGGCCGAACGCATAATCATTTTCCGTGTACCCTGGTTAGATGATAAAGGGGAAATCCAGATCAACCGGGGTTTCCGCATTGAGATGAACAGTGCCATTGGCCCCTACAAAGGCGGCATGCGATTCCACCCGACTGTAAACCTCGGCATTCTGAAATTTCTTGCCTTCGAACAGGTACTGAAAAACAGTTTGACCACATTGCCTATGGGCGGTGGCAAGGGCGGCAGCGATTTTGATCCCAAAGGAAAGAGCGACAATGAAGTAATGCGTTTCTGCCAGAGCCTTATGACTGAATTGCAGCGTCACATTGGTCCAGATACAGATGTACCTGCCGGCGATATTGGTGTTGGTGGCCGTGAAATCGGTTTTATGTTTGGCCAGTACAAACGTCTCCGCAATGAATTCACAGGTGTTCTTACCGGAAAAGGTCTGGAATGGGGTGGTTCATTGATCCGTCCGGAAGCAACCGGTTACGGCCAGGTTTATTTTGCCGAAGAGATGCTCAAGACCCGCGGCCTCGATTTCAAAGGCAAAACCGTTACGGTTTCCGGTTCAGGTAATGTAGCCCAGTATGCTACCCAGAAAGTTACCTTGCTTGGCGGTAAAGTTGTTACTTTGTCCGATTCCGAAGGTTATATTTACGATCCCAAGGGCATCGATGCCGGTAAACTGGCCTTCGTGATGCATCTGAAGAATGTGAAGCGTGGCCGTATCAAGGAATATTGCGACAAATATCCTGAAGCTACATTTGTAGCCGGCAAACGCCCCTGGGAAGTTAAATGCGACATCGCCCTCCCAAGTGCTACCCAGAATGAAATCGACGGAACCGATGCCAAGACCCTTATGGCCAATGGTTGTTTCTGCGTTTCTGAAGGTGCCAACATGCCTTCTACCCCCGAAGCAATCGGGATCTATATCGAAAAGAAAATCCTGTATGGCCCTGGAAAAGCTGCCAACGCCGGTGGTGTTGCTACATCAGGTCTCGAAATGTCACAAAACTCCATGCGTTTATCCTGGACACGTGAAGAAGTTGACATGCGTTTACACAACATCATGATCGACATTCACAAAAATTGCGTTAAATACGGAACAGAGCCCGATGGTTTCATCAACTATGTTAAAGGCGCCAACATCGGGGGCTTTGTAAAAGTAGCCGATGCTATGATGGCACAAGGCCTTGTTTAAGAATTGACCAGTTCATTTTGATTCATACGGGAGCTCAGGAAACTGGGCTCCCGTTTATTTTAGTCTTAATCCTGCTTCTCCATTCTTTTTCCTGCAATCAGCGCCAGTGTCAGAATATATCCGGTGTAAAACAGCGAACTAACCAGGAGAATTGAAGAGGATGCAACTAAACCGTATCGCGGTACGAAAATCATATTAAGGAGGATATTCAGGAGAACACACACGCCTATGCCAATCAACATGTAAGAGTACCTGAAGGTAAGTTCAAGGAATCGTTGAAGAAGAAGTACCGCCTGCCATAAGAAAGAAGCCATAAGCACCGGAAGGTAAATGAGCCAGGAATCCATCCTCGGAATTCTTAAAAGATCCTTGAATAACATTTGTTTTCCAACCATGAACCCGATGAAAACAATGATGAATATGAGCATTTCGAAACTCAATGCCTCTTTGGTTGTCGTCCAGGCTTCTTGTTTATGCCGGGAATTCCATTGATCAACAATTTTTGACTGATAAGAAATATACAATGGTAAAGTGGCAAATGTGACCCCTTTAAACAAAAGGTCTTTCAGCCCGGAATACATCCCTGCGTCTTTGTACCCCAGATATTCCATGAGGATAAACCGGTCGGCAGCCATCAAAAGATGTGAAAAGAAAAGCCATAATGCAATGCCATAACCAAATTCAATCACTTTACCGGAAAAACGCGAGTCCCAATAGATATGAGTCAGATCAACAGTTAGAAGTCCTTTTTCACGTATCAGCGACCGCAAAACCAGTGCACCAGCCAATCCGATGACCAACGAGCCAAGAAGCAACACGGATGAGTGGAAATTAAAGAAGAAAATACCGGAAATTAAAACAAGAATTATCAGCAACTGATCGGCACCTTCTAGAATGGCCATGCGCACCGATCTGTGATATGCCTGCAGGATTGCCTGGTGAAAAAGGTAGAAGTGGTTAAGGAAGGCAAAGAGTGACACCAGGATCAACTGAGGGATCGCCAGATGGAAATAAAAGACACCAAACAGCATTACGATCAGGGTGGAAAACATTGCACTGAAAACAGTAAGATCAAAGAAACGGCTCATTACCACATTGGTTTCACGGGGCATGCTGCCAAGGAAGCGGAGGATGCTTGCCTGTACCC
>CAIWTA010000105.1 GCA_903915465.1 uncultured Bacteroidales bacterium
AGTTGATCAATGGCATATTTCTCATACTGAACCTGAACAAAGTCATTATTGCGGATGGATGTCTCGGTCTTGATGCCGATGTACCTGAACAGTTTATGCTTTTGTGGCCTGGATAAGTCCGGATTCATATTTTCAACCAAAACCTGCCAGCGGGTTTTACCTGGGAACATCTTCTGGTTAGGATGCAACTCAACGTGGTTATATCTGTACACACTTTCCTTGTCTTCTGCAATCAACCGTTCTATGGGGATCCTTGGTTGCTTGTAATCCTCATCCTTATTGGGAGACTTGGTCTTGTATGGTCCTTTTTGGTTATACCTTCCTATTCCTACCTGATTAGATTTCTCATCACCATATTTCTTTCCCTTGATAAGGTGCTCGGCACGTTTTGACCGGCTGAGACCAGGTGCGCAGAACGTCACATAGGCGAACATCTGCCGGAGTTCTTCCTCAATACCCTTCATCAAATGATTCTCCACCTCCACCTCTCCAGGCCACATCAGGCTGTTAGTATTAATGGTATGGTACATTTCCCTAAAGCACTCCCATATCATATGTAGTGTTGGTTTCTCAATCGAGTACACACATCCAAGTTCAACTTGTGAAAGAACATCGAAAGCCACATAGGCATTGAGCCATTTACCGTCGGCAGTTTTGCGGCTGAAGGTCCGGTCATCCATTGAGATCTTACTCAGTGAATATTGCGGTGGCTTACGGTGATTGAAAGGAGTGTTATGTGTGATGTGATCAATGCGATTGTTACGCATCCGGTCTATGATGATGGCATTCTGCGGATCATGAATGATATTCCATACCGTTCCCCGGCTGATGGTGATGTAACATCCCTTATTTCCATCAAAGAATTCCTCACGGTCGTAGATATTGCCTGTTTCTTTATCAACTATTGTCAGGTAGCCTGATAAGAACTTCAGGTAGTTGTCATATACACACGAACTGAAGGGAAGGTTATCCATGCAGTAGATCGACATGATCAATCGTTCAATCTGGTCATTCATTCGTTTTGCGTTTTTGTTTCCGGTTCCTTTATGGATAAGGCGCAGGTATCCATGCTCCTGGTATGAACGAAACTTTTCTTTTAATCGTAGTGGGTTGGTGGGAAGAGTATGGGGATATCGGGTATTGTCGAGGGTATTGACTGCATCACTTACAGCGTTCCATATACCTGTTGTTTTTCCAGACAACCTTTTATTCTTCCCCGTCGCATCAGCGACATAATTTCCAACCGCATTAAGAATGGTGGCGTTGGCGTTGTATTCAACCTGGCGTTCAGCTTTGATGTTGGCCTGATCATCAAACTGATATTCGGCAAAGAACTTCGACGCCTTGTAATCAACCTGTATCAACTCCTGGAGCCGGTTACGTTTGGCATGCTGTCTGATATCGCCGTACTTCTCAAAGATTCGTTGTTTGATGTCAGTGCGCAGCATCTCATAACTGAGAAGTGCAGGGCATCCCTGGCCGCCACCCTTGCGCACACGGACGTGAGGGTACCTGTGCAAATACTTATGTAGACACTCATCAGTCATCACCGGTCTCTCCTTAATGCTGTCGCTATAAGGATCACCCACCGTGAGGTCAGGCTTGGATACGCAGAATATGTTATTGTAGTGTTCCAATTACTTGTTTGGTTTTGTTCCCGGAAGCTGATTCGATCCAGCCGCTCATGCTCTTTTCCGGGATTTGCTTACATTTGAGTCGTCAAACCTTAAATGGAGCTATATATGAATGACAAGAACACAACTGATTATTCAGAAGAAAATGAGTTGGCCAGCGAAGAGCAGAAAGCCGTATTCCGGGAAGCAACGAAGACCCTTGCGGAAATGGCAGTCCAGTTAACCCAAAAACGATGTGCTTGGATCCGTCATCTTTTATTGATGATAGTAACTCTGTTCGGAATATTAATCTCCCTTCATACCAGTACGAAATCCTCCCATGCCATCCAATGGAGCTTTGCCCTGGCAGTCGTTTTATTGTTACTGAGTATTCTGGCTGGAAGCATAAGTGCGTATAGTGAAATAAAATACCAAAGTCAAGCCCGTAAGATGTATCTTGAAAGTGCTCTAAAAGCAGTTCATGACGGTGGTAAAATCGGCCATACAATTGCACCCACAAGTAGGCTAATCGTAATCTGCGAAATAATATTCTATATAGGAATGATTTGTGGAGTTTTAACACTGACTCTTTACGCATTGTTGGTCAATTTTAATTGGAATTAGGCGATTCGTGATTAACTTCTATTTTCTCCTTCGCCATCCGGCACCGGATATTTATTTTCTGATATTGTAATGCAAGTTCCATTATGGCATGGTTGCGGCGGGTTCCATTGCACCACATTTGAATGTAACCAACACAATAACCAAGTTTATCAGCAATAATCGTCTTATCATCCATGTACAAATTCTGCGCAATCTCGCGCTGAATGGGATAATCGTATACATATTTGACTTTTGAGTTTTTCATGAGTACATTTGTTGTTTTAAATTCTCTACAAACATACAACTAAAGATTTCGCCATTGCAAGTAAAAAGACAATTATTTTCGCCAATAAAGCAAAGAATTTTGTACTTTGTTGATTCTTTGAATATTAGTAAGCGTGACTTTTACAAAATGACTAATATATCGAGGGGCACGCTTGAAAGTAAAACTGGGATAACGGAAGATACTATTGGTAAAATATTTGCGGTATACCAAAACATTTCGCCAGCGTGGTTGTTAAAAGGGGAAGGTGAAATGTTGATAACAGAAATTTCGTTACCAACTATTGTTACCGATAAAGGAAGTGAATATAGTATTTGTCAACTTTGCAAAGAGAAAGACAGGACAATAGAGGCTTTACAAAAGGCTTTATTGGCCTTAGAGAAGGTAAATAATTCATTAGAAGTAATAAATACTCACTCCTTGCCGCAAACAGGCTAAATTTATTGCGGACGTACCCCTCCCAGGCAGGCAAAGTGTCAAATTTTCCACTCACACGCACACATTTAACCGTTGTTTTCAGAAATACTTTAGTGTTTATATTGTATATCAGTAT
>CAIWTA010000106.1 GCA_903915465.1 uncultured Bacteroidales bacterium
AGACTTTTATTATTTTCATGGATGGTGCCACAGAAAATTTTGACCGGGACAGTGAGGCATTAAAACTGTACAGTTTTAATCCGCAGGTGCCGGTTTTGTACACCCTGACCACAGATAGTACTAAGCTGGCAATTAATGCCTTACCACATTCCAGTGCCCCGGTGCAGGTCAAGGTGCATTTTGAAACAACCGTTCAGGGTACCTTCACCCTGACTGCAAAGTTTGCTGAATCATTTGATCCTCAAACTGCAATAACTCTTGAAGATCTGAAGATAAATCAGACACAGGATCTGAAGATAAATCCGGTTTATACATTCACTGCAGACCAGGGAGACGGTCCGGAACGTTTTCATCTTCATTTCTCGAAGGCAAATGGAATCAATGACCAGGGAAATCCGGAGACTATGATTATATATTCATACGGAGAATCGGTCTTTATTAAAGGATTGAATGAGACCAGTGGAGCAGAACTCATTATTTATAACTTGTTGGGGCAGGAGATCAGTCATCAGTCGGTTCCGGGGAATAACCTGATCCGAATTCCAATGTCCGGCTATTCGGGATATTTTCTTATAAAAGTAGTATCAGGAATTTATTGTAAAACCAGTAAAGTCTATCTGAAATAATTAGCATGAAAAAGTTACTTTACACATGATCATTTGTACTTATTGCACATTGCATTGACTGTTATAATTCAAAGATATTTAACCGATAAATATTAAATCAAACGTAAAAACCAGGTACAATGAAAAGAGAAGCAACATTATCAGAATGCAGAACAGCCATTTCGGATACATTTCAGATCACATTCCGGATCGTGAATAGCCATTTCAACATCTTTCCAATCATAATGCTTATTATGATTATCACGATGATGAGTAGTTGCAGCAAAAAAAAGTCGGTGGAGCCACCGGTGATTGGAACTGATGAAGCGCTTCGTTTCGTATTCCTGGCCGACAGCCGGGGTGACTCGCTTGGCTATACGGTTGACACCACTTCGTTAAATCCAATCATCCGCAGTATAGACACATTGAAACCCCAGCCGTCCTTTTTGGTTTTCGGAGGTGACATGTGCTACAGGGGCTATTTGGCTAAGCATTACACTTTCCAGGAATTTAAAAATCTGTTTGCAATGCTGACCAGCAAGGGGATTAAGTTGTACACGGCTGTGGGCAATCATGAACTTTATCATGAACACGCATCTTACGGTTACTTTTTGGTTAACCAGCAGCAGTTCCAGAGTACTTTTTCGGAAAACCCGTCCAACGGACCGGCAGGATATGAGCACCTGGCCTATTCTTTTACCAATGCGGCAACCAGCTCCTTTTTCGCTGTAATGGATTGTTATTATGTAACCAAAGACACCCAGAAAATAAATATGGGAGGCCACATTGATTCAACACAAATGACCTGGCTGAAAACACAGGTGGCCAAGACCAGCGCATTGCATAAATTCTTATTCATCCATGTCCCCTACTATTATGTCGACAACGACTCGACGGAAGCCTCGGAAGCGGATACAACGCTCACAACGCTTTGGTCTTTCATTGATGCCAATAAGTTCGACTTCTATGCATGCGGACATTCGCATCTGTATGCCCGAAGGACCATTGTAGGCAGTTTAGCCCCGAAACCACAGCCCACAACTCCGGTTCCGGCATGGCAGAACAATGTGGTACAACTTCTTAACGGCACTTGCGGTGCAGGTTCGGGCGGCGGGTATATCGATCCGACCGTCAGAAACGAATGGAATGTTCACAACGACCACAAGACCTATTACTACAGCGTCATTGATGTCAACGGCGGTACCGTAACGGTAAAAAGTTACGGGGGGTATACGGGGGCTTACAGCCTTATCGATACGTTCACCGTTACCAAGTAGAACATTCCTGTTTATTAAACCCGCGGAGTGGACAGGATCATATCTTGATGTAGTGTCGTTATTTCAATACAATCTCGACAGCGGAAACCCGAGCCCGGATTATATCCTTGTTCTGATATCCGAAGAAAGTATTGACAAATAAAATCTGTTTTATTGTATTTTTAACTTCCTGTTAAAATTAAGTGTCAGTCAACATCAGCATCATGGAAAAAAAATCTCTTCTATCGATTATTGCAGGAACCATTGCTATCGCACTTTGTTGTGTGATTATTCAGAATCCCTTCAACGGGGTCAGGCTTAAAAAAGGCCAGGGTTCACTCAGGGAACAGCGGGGCATGTCAAAAAATGGTCTTTTGGCCATGCAGGCGGGTTACCAGTTTATGAAACTCCGGGACCCGCAAACCGGTATGATACCTTTGGGCATCCGTGCGAAAGAGCTCGACTTTGTGTCCAGGCTCCCCGTGCATCCCGCTGAGGAAGGCCAATCATGGAACTGGCGGGGTCCTGCAAACATCGGTGGCCGCATGTTGTGCATCGCAATTGATATGGACAATGAAAATCACTTATTAGCCGGAAGTGCCTCGGGAGGCATGTGGGAGTCGGACAATAAAGGGTTATTGTGGCACAAGACCACAAGCCCTGATGCCGAGCAAAGCGCTACCTGTCTGGTTCAGGATAAAAGGCCGGGCAAACATCACATCTGGTATTATGGAACAGGTGAAATGCTTAGTACTACCGACAGGAACATCAGTACAAATGCCAGGACACTTGGTATTGGCAACGGGATCTACAAATCGACCGATAATGGAGCAACCTGGCAACCTCTTGTCGTTACACAGGGTGGATCGGCAGCTTACCTGAATGAGATTTTCCAGGGAGTCTGGCGGATCGTTACAGATCCTGTAAGAATGGATAAAGACATTGTTTATGCTGCCTGCTATGGAGCCATCATGCGATCTGAAGATGGTGGAACAAGCTGGACGGTTGCTTTGGGCGACCTCGAAAACAAATCCTTTTCCAGCGACCTGGCAATTACCTCCGATGGCGTGCTCTATGCTGCCCTTGGCAGTTTTTGCATGTCTGTTCAACCTCCCGGCAAGGCCGGCATCTGGAGATCGACCGACGGAATAAACTGGGAAAAAATCACCCCCGCCGGTTTTCCGGATGACAATCGTGTTACCCGACTGGCACTTGCACCATCAAATGAAAAGGTGATGTATGTCTTTACGGAATCACAAAACCCTGACCTTAATCCGTTTAATGGTTATACCAATAGCTTGAATACCTTCTGGAAAATGACCTGGAATCCAACAGCCAATTCTGCTGTGTGGGAAAACCGTACCAATGGTATTCCTGGTGCAGGCGATGGAAATATAAACAGTTTTCCCTATTCTCTTGTGGTGTATGGCGGATACTGTTTCACCATGGGGGTAAAGCCTGATAATGAAAATGTGGTTTTCCTCGGAGGAATGAACCTTCACCGGTCAGAGAATGGTTTTGCCGACAGCCTGATGACAACCTACATCGGCGGGTATCCCTACGATATGGACTCATTACATCAGCTTCATCCTGACCAGCATGGAATAACCTTCCTGCCATCAGATCCATCCGTAATGTTAATGGCAAATGACGGTGGGGTTTACCTGACGCCTGCCTGCATGGCTGATAGCAGCAAGATGTCCTGGCAAAGATTAAACTATAAATTGACAACAACTCAGTTTTACAGCATTGCCATCGATCACAGTTCTACCGGGGATGACTGGATTCTTGGCGGATTGCAGGATAATAACTGGTACTACACTGTTACAGATAACCCGGCAGAATTATGGTTCAATATCGATATCTGCTATGATGGATTCGCCACCTGCGTTGCACCCAACTGGGAATATTGCGCGATCTCAGCCTATAGCGGGAATATCTGGACGACCAGGTTCGACAATGCAATGCACGCCAAAGACATCTTCCCGCAACTGCCTGATACCCTTTTAAAATATTATGATCCGGTGATGGGCAGCAACTCCCTTTTCCCGTTTTACCAGAACTTTGCGTTGGATCCATTTCACTATGAAACATTCTACCTGCCAACTATCACCAGCATCTGGCGAAAGGATAATTTGAAAGCCGCGGCTTACGACACCAGTCTCCGGAATGCGGGCTGGAGTCATTTGAGCAACGTGAATGTGGGAACTGCTGCGGAGATCAGTTTTCTCTCTGTATCCACCTCCCCTCCTAACCGGCTCTACTACGGAACGAATCTCGGGAAAGTGTATCGGCTTGATAATGCAAATACCGGGAATCCCGTTCCTATAGAAATTACCGGAAGTAGTTTTCCGGTCAATGCTTTTGTTGCAGACATAGACATTGATCCTGACAATGCTGACCGGTTGATGGTGACTTTTTCAAATTATGAGGTTCAGAGCCTCTTCCATTCAACCGACGGTGGTTCAACCTGGACAGCAGTAGGGGGTAATCTTGAGGAGTTCCCCGATGGGTCAGGAAACGGCCCATCTGTGCGTTGCACCAAAAAGTTGATGTACCAGGGTAAAAGAATCATTTTTGCCGGAACCTCCTGTGGTTTGTTTTCTACCACTGAACTGAATGGAGACTCCACAATTTGGGTGAAAGAAGGAGCAAACACCATTGGGAATGTGATCATTGATATGATCGATGCCAGGCAAACTGACGGTTTTATTGCCATAGGAACCCATGGAAACGGTGTGTACAGCACCTTTTATAACCCTTCGGCTGGGATGGAAGAATCAAGTGTGAATCAATCGTTTCAGGTTGGAAATACTTTTCCCAACCCGGTCCGGGATGTAGCGCAGTTGGAGGTGCTTTCCAAAAAAACTGTCCAAATCAAAACGAACCTTTATTCAAATGCAGGGAGCCTGGTTAAAGCGTTTGCAGAGAAAACCATTTATCCCGGGAAACAAAATCTATCCTTTCAATTCAGAGGTCTGCCTGATGGAGTCTATTACCTGGCTTTATCTGATGGAAGAGCGCGGGTTGTGCGAAAGGTCATTAAAATATCAACCTTGTAATACAAATTGAAGATATTTCACAATCCATCATAATCTATCGTATGAAAGGCACATAATTCATTCTTTCAGTTTTCAGGAATTTCTATTTGTCTTTTCGCTTATACTGCATAAATTGGAAGTTTAAACAGTGAAGGTACAGGCTGGCCAACCTCAGTAGACCAACCTGTTAGTCTGAAAATGTTTTGTCGGTTATTAATGGTTCTTTATCACTTTTCGTGCAAGGGTTACTTCCTCAAAATCTATCCTGGGAATAAACGGGTTACACTGGAGGAACTCATTCTGGTGCGGAAGACTGAGTGTTTAATAGCCCCTGGTATTATTCACCTCCAAAAGACTCATCTGATCAAAGCGCCCATATCGCTCTGATCTGTAGTAAATAAATTCCGATGGCAGAGATCGATTTATCCTTTGGGGCCAAATGATTTTCCATTAACCGGTCTTTTCCCGGTCTGCGTATTGGAAGAAGAGCAGTCCTTCATGGGAAACGGGTGCTCTTCAACAACCGGAATTTGCTTGGAAATGAGTTTATAAATATCCCTTAAATATTTTTTCTCTTCCGCATCGCAGAAGGAAAGTGCGACACCATCCACACCTGCACGGCCTGTGCGTCCGATACGATGAATGTATGTTTCAGGGATATTGGGTATTTCATAGTTGATAACGTGCGACAACTGCTCTACGTCAATCCCTCTCGATGCTATGTCCGTTGCCACCAATACTCTGGTTTGTTTGTTTTTGAAATTATTCAATGCATTCTGTCGGGCAGACTGCGATTTATTGCCATGAATGGCTGCGGCTTTTATCCCGGCTTTCATCAGGTCCTTGCTGACACGGTCGGCACCATGCTTTGTACGGGTGAAAATCAATGCTGTTTTTATCGATTTATCTTTTAAAAGATGGATTAAAAGCGATTTTTTATCAGGCTTGTCAACAAAATAGAGCGACTGTTTGATCAGGTTTGTTGTTGCCACAACTGGAACGATGTCAACGTTCACAGGCCTGACCAGAATCGTAGCTGCCAGTTTTTGTATTTCGGGAGGCATCGTAGCAGAAAAGAAAAGTGATTGTCGTTTTACAGGCAATTTTTTGATAATCTTTTTTACATCATGGATGAAGCCCATATCAAGCATCCTGTCTGCTTCATCCAGAACAAAGAATTGAATGCTCTGAAGGTTTACAAACTGCTGATCGATCAGGTCTAACAGCCTCCCTGGTGTGGCGACCAGTATATCGATTCCGTTTTTCAATATGCTTGTCTGGGTATTTTGCGATACACCACCGTAAATAACCGTATGTTTAAGCCCGGTATGTTTCCCATATGCGGTAAAACTCTCGCTGATCTGGATCGCCAGTTCACGTGTGGGAGTAATAATCAATGCTTTGATCTGCCGTTTCCCGGCAGCAGGTAGTTGTTTTTCAAAAAGGAGTTGCAGGATCGGGATTGCAAAAGCTGCTGTTTTACCTGTGCCTGTCTGGGCGCACCCCATCAGGTCCTTCCCTTCCAGCAAAACAGGAATTGCCCGCTCCTGAATCGGAGTTGGCTCAGTATATCCTTCGGCTTTCACTGCACGAAGAATCGGTTCAATAAGATTTAACTTTTCAAATGTCATTAGATAGAATTTATGAATGGCTGCAAGAAACTACCCTGTCATTTATCAGCAGCCTGATGATATAAGCGGGCAACTATTCTTTAAACTGCCATTGAAACCTAAAACGACAGTTCACAAAAACTTATGAAAGTAATGAGATTATCCGGGGTCGTTTACGATGGATAATGGGAGGAATGCGTTTTGCAAAGGTAGTCAAAAATTCATTGGTTCTGCAAAATGGCTATATCTTTTTCATTTTCCATTTTCTCCAGATTTAAAAATAATCTTGGGAATCTGATATAATTGTAATAGAAAACAACGACACAGCATCCCAAAACGCCTCCTGTGAATCCTGTCAATACTGCAACCAGAACAACATCTGCAGTAACTTTTTGCCAGATCAAAATAACAGGAAGCGCAATCGCTTCATACACTCCTGCCATAATTGCCAGGGTAAGAATAGAAAAAATTTTTATTGTATACCTGGAACCTGAGGTTTTTATTGATATCCGGATCAATAAAACGTTTTTACACATTTCATGGTAAATAAATAGTGTGATGAAAACCGCTCCAAAAGTCGATACGAATCCTGTAAGCATTTCTTGAAGAATCCATGATCTGAATGGAATAAGACAAACCAATTTTTGTATCGCAAAAATCAGTGCCAGGAAAAGCGTATTCCACACAGCAGATGGAAGTATGGAAATCCTGGTAACAGTTTGCCCTTCAATTTTCAACCGTAACCTTGGAAGGATAGAGTTCAGAATCCGGAACAAGATGATAATACCAATGAATCCTACCATTGCACCTTCCAATGGCGACTTCACTCCAATGGAAGTTAAATCAGGGAACCAAGCCACAAGGGGAACGGTTATCATTTCCAGTAATCCGAAAATCCAGATGAAATGAAAAGAAAGTTTTTCCGGAGTAAGCCTGATCATTGTTTGATATTGAAATGTGTTCCCAACTTCTTCCCATGAATACCATATACAGAAAAATTGAGCACACCTACAAAGAATAATGAAAGTATGATTAAGCGCTCCGAAGAAAGAAAGCTGAAATAATTACCAATTGTAAATGACGTAATTGATTTTTCATATGCAAAAATTATTTCTCCTGAACTTCTGAAAGAGAAAATGATCAGCGTAATTGTTATAATCAGTGCGAAAGCAACCCATTGATAAGGAATCCTGTTTGACGAATCTTTCCATCTCATTGTCTGTAAAGCAATTCTCTTGATATTGACACCGAAGAAAAAGATGATCATGATCAAACCTGAATAAGAATAAAAAAAAATCACAATGCAGCATAAACTGAAAAGAAGAAAATCAGCAAAGGCAGCAATTAATTGTACCGGTATCAATGGTGTCCCGGTAAATCCGGGCAGATCTCTGCATATTTTGGCTTCCGGATCGGTATAAGCGATCCCATATTTGCGCTTGGTAGGTTTTCCGACACAACAACCATAATTAAAACATCCCAGCCGGCCAATGAACATCGATGCAATCCCGCCCAGGCAAACGGCATCGCTGAGCAGAAAAAATGGAATCTGCAAAAAATGATATAAACAAAGTGTGCCGATGATAAAGCCGATGACTCCACCCTGCTGGTAAAATGAGGTTTCATTCAAATGATAACGCAGATTCTTAAAATACTTCCCTCTTCCGATGGAAAATATGGAAAACAATTTTGCAAATATCAGGTTGGAAAATACAAGAACCAGAACTATTTCCCAGCAATATTGACGAACCGGAATACCCATTGAATACAAGTAAAAAAAGGCAATACTGTACCCTGTCATTGAACCAATGGCTGCATATAGCCCAAATGTAACAAGGTTAAATGACCTTCCATGATAAAAAACGGTTGGTATGTGGATCATTTTTGAAGCTTATTGATGTTTAATTCCATGCAATAACAACTCTTTCTCAATATCATTTCAGAGGAGTGCCATAGGGTTAAATCATCAAAATACATGGCTAAGATATCAAATATTTATGGCATCATCATTAATAAATCGGATCATGGCTGGGAGCCACGCAGGTAATCCCAAGCATTTCCTGTGATCAAGCATTCAGGGAAAAGTAAAATATAAAGAGTCAAAATGAGGAAAAAGAATTTTCTCATAACTATAACCCTCCAATGAACTACCCTGCAGCAAGCTACGGGGAATTGACCCATAAAAAGGTTAAATAGGTTTTTCAATAATATCCCACTGTCATTTGAAATAATGCCTGGGTGGGCTTCAGCCTCACTCCATTGGGGATACGGAGTTTTGCTGCCGTTTTTGCTGCACCGGGAGAAGTGGCAGCTGAGGCTGAAGTATCCCTTAGGGTAGTTTTTATCGACCTGCCCCAGGCAAGGAGTTTATCTTTTTAATCCACAGAGGTTATCTCAAAACCTCTTGGAGTTTCTGGTAATATTCTATTGACCTTCACGCAATTGATCCATGTTCCTTCTCCTTAAAAACCCGATGCTGAATTCGACTATTTAACAATAAGTCAAGTCAGATCACACAATTTTCCTCAATCTGGTGACAATAAATGCGCTAAATTAACTTTAATTATATATTATGGATAATTGTCCCTTAAAGGATAATTCTCCGGCAATGCATTCTCTCCACGAATTGCTGTTCCTGATAAGAATTTTCCCTTTTAATACATTCTGACCATTAATAAATTTAAAATAGTCAGTATCCAAATTCACTATTCTGAATCCTGATTTCACGATAATCGTGTCAAGGCCTTCGCTACCATTATGTTTCAAGAGCAACGCCACTTCATCGAGATCCCCTAAAGGTTGGAAATCCCCATTAAGGGCAATCATCCTTATTGATTCAGGTAATGCCCCAGGCATGTTAATCTCAAAATCAGATCCTACGCTAAAATCAACAGTCTGATGAGGTAATAATCCTGCCTGCTCCTTTTTCTGACACGACAGAACCACAAGCCCTGTCAATACAACCAGAATTAATTTTGTCTTCATGAGCTCACATTTAATAACCTGGTAATCTGTTGATTAATATAAATACACATTAGCATTGAATGTTCCATGATCTGCTGTTACCATCGCTCCGGAGTTTCCTCATCCAAGACCGGTTTCAGCTTTGTTAACTGGTTTGTTGATGTAAACATTTCTGTATCACTCTCTTGATAACATAGAGGTAAAGAATTCCAAAGAATAACAGTAATTTTTCTTCATAAGATCACTAACTTTTGAATAACTCCCTTGCCTCCATTATAGATCATCAAAAAATACAAACCCGGAGATAAATTTCTGACATCGATCAAATACTCGTTTGATTTCATCTCAGGATTGACTTCACATTCCTTGATTAGAATACCATCATTGGAAAAAACCGTCAATTTCATATCCTTTTCAAGTGGAATGGATGATTTGATAAAAAAATAATCTTTTGCAGGGTTAGGGGAAATTTGAAATACGCTGCACATAAGTTTTTCTGTATTTGTAATGATTACATCGATATTATTAGACGAATCTGAACTGCATCCATTCAGCGTGACAATGTCGTAATATTGTCCGTTCTCCGTTGGAGTAAAGCTCTGGTCATTTGCGCCAGGAATAGCAACCAGGTTTCTGTACCATTGATTTCCGGAGGATGCATTCGAATTGAGGATGGTTCCTGATTGTGTAATTATCGATGCTGTGGGAATTGGGAATACCATGACAGGTGCAGCGCCATATGCGGTACCATAGCAATTCTCGTCATTAATTGAAAGCACCGAGTAAATACCCGGATCTGAAGTTGCAATCAGGTAAGGAGAAGTGATTTGATTGTTGATTGTTGTTGATGTGAGCCCATTTGAATAAATAAAAGACCAGGGAGGAATCCCTGTGAGATCAATCCGGATAATGGTCGACGATCCATCTTCGCAGAGAGAATCACCACCACTGATTGCAGCCGTTGGCAGCTGATCGATGATAAGATTTGTCGATCCCGAAGAAGTAGAAAACCCATCGTTAACAGTCAAAAAATAATGTCTCGATGAATCCGGGCTGACCACTGGATTGGCCAAGTTTGAAGTCCATGGAGGATTTCCTGCTGGAACACAAACCCAGGAATAGCTATAGTTCCCGGTACCTCCGCCTGCATTGGCAAAAAGCTCTGCAAACGAAGTACGGCAAATATTGCCTGGAACCACTACAGGATTGCTGCTCAGTGCTCCCCCTGAAATCGTAATGGTGACATTATCATTGCTCGTGCAGGGTGATCCCTGAGTGGTAACAACGAGATGAAAAATTATTGTTGAAGTAAGTGGAACAGTCTGTGGGTTCTGAACATTCGGATTAACCAGCAGGTTTTCAGGAGACCAAGAGTAAATAAATGAACCGTTACCTCCATTTGCTGCGTGAAGGATTGCAGAAGTTCCATAAGGAATCGTAGTATCATTACCGGCAATGGCAATAGGCAGATTATTAACTTCTACCAGAAACGTCGAAGAAGTGCCATTTCCACATTCGTTTACCCCATTTACAGCAACATTCCCTGAAGTGGCTGTATTGGAGAAGTCAATCATAATAGAGTTGGTATTATTTCCACTGGCAATTGAGGCGCCCGGCGGAACTGACCAATTATATCCGATGACATTCTGCATAGGAGTGATGCTGTAGGCAACAGACATCTGCCCCTGGCAAACAGAACTGCTGCCAGCAATCGAACCAGGAGAACCCTGAGCTCCGCAAACCATCCCATTAATATAATAAGTCGAAGTTGGAATGTCATAAAGATTATTCCCTCCTCCATCGGTGTATAGACAGGAAGGCCCGATATCATTCCACTGCAAAGCTGAAGTTCCGGAAATATAGGTAAAAACAAAATTCAAAAGCCAGGTTCCATCTGTCAGGGAAGCGTTGGTTGTTGTGTACCATCCAAAAGCAATTTGGTGGTTCCCATTTCCAAGATTAAGATCCCCCACAGAAAAATTACTAATCAGAAGTGGATTCAGATTACATTGAACAAACTGAAGTTTTGAATAATCATAATTTAAATGCAGTGTAATCGAACCAATATTATTGAAACCAGTGACAGTAACCGGAACGATAACCTGTTGACCGGGTATTGCATTCACCACAGTTCCTGCTGTAGTTACCGGAGCAACCTGTGCTTCACTGGCTACGTGGAATCCAAAGAAACAACTCCCAAATAACAAGCTAAGTATAAAAATCAATTTATTCTGTAAAAACATCTCATAAAAATATTTGTAAATCAGGCTAAAATATATTTAATATAATATTGATTATGTATTTCAACTCTTTTGAAATCAATATCATAACGAAATCGTTTTTGTTTTAAATTCTCAAAATAAAAAAGCCAAGGTTAACTCCGACGCAAAATCAGCCTCTATTTGGATATCGCCTAAATTGAACTCGTTAAAAATTGTTGACTAACCATCCATTTATAATCCAAATACTAAATTATCATATATAGTAATACAAATAACGAACCAAACTATACATGTTACTGATATACTGTATATTAAATGAATTTTCCGCTTTTGATGTGTAAAAACAGCGCACAGAATCGGACAATTTGTTTTTATTTATTCCACATACGAGATGTTGCATGTTGATTTTATGATCATTACGATAATTGACCGATTTCGGACAAGTGTCCGATTTTAATCCTTTTTTTATATTTGCGTATGAGGAAAACCACCTCCTGCTGTCTGTTTGTCGATTAAACGAGGCAGATGGCGAAATAAAAAGCGAAGCTGTGTCTAAGCTTTCGGTATGCTTCTATTAGCTTGTTACCAGATGACAGATAAGGGCTATCTTAAGGAAAAAGAAAACAGGAATTATTATTGGTTGAGTGGGGGTTGGGGATTCACCCTATCCTCCAATATTAAACGGTTTCGCTCAATTGCAATTCTAACCAGTTGGGGGGAATTTCTTGCACCAAACTTTATTAACAGGTTGTCACGATAACCATTTACAGTGCGTTTGCTAAGATGCAATAATTCCGCAATCTCCTTATCAGAAAAACCGTGACTGATAAGTTTTAGGACTTCGGTTTCACGACTTGTAAGGGTAATTTCCATTTCTGGTTCCCGTACATTTGAAGTGGGTGGAAATGACCAGGCATTCATTGATTTCGTGGTAGAAATGTAGAACATGCCCTCTGAAACGTGCTTTAATCCCCAAAGAAAATCATCTTTTACAGCTGTCAGGTTAATGACCCCGCTGATACAGTTTCCCAGAATCTTGTTTGACCAGATATTGTTACCATCATCATTGAAACAAACCACACGAAGAGAGGGCCGAAATTGCATAAATTCAGCAAATTCACTAATACCCGGATTATTGAGAATCCAATTGAAAGAAGTAAGAACGATAGATTTATCCTGTGGGTCAACAATCGTTTTGAATTCACTCCAGCTAAAGGTTTGATGAAGGATAATATAATTCTCCTCCTCCTTTAACCAATCTTTTATGCCAATACATAATAAATGACTAGCTTCGAGAATTATTAATGGCTGTTTTTCCATCAATTGTATATTTTCCGATTCAGACCTGTTCTTTATTCTCCTCCCAAGCAAGAAAATACTTCATTTTCCCTTACAGGAACCTGGAATTTTTATATTGTTAATTGAATAAACGTGTTGATGTTAGCCCAAGATGTTAAATATTTTCCTTGATAACCCTGTGAACAAACATTAACCAAATGAAAAAAACCCTTAATCGTCTTGTGGGTGTCTGTGATTTTATTCATCCGTTTTTCCCGAGTTTGCAACAGTAACTCGAATGATATGCAAAAATACATGTCTTTTACTATTTATCAACTTTAATTTTTGAAATTCCCCAAACCCCGTTTCACGTATGAATTTTGTCTTGCACCAAAATAAAATAACAGAACATAAATTCCTAAAATCTCTGCTTTAGACGTGTCATGAAAATGATAGCATTTACACTTGTGATTTAAACACAAGTTATCATTGCTTGCGGGTAATGTCGCGATTTGGGATATTGAATTTTTCCATTTTGCGATAAAGTCCCTGGCGTGAAATTGAAAGCATGGCTGCTGCCCTTGTAATATTATACGCAGATTTTTCCAGTGCATCGGTTACAGTTTTCCGTTCTACTTCCTGAAGATTCATTGATCTATGAGGAATAGGAATTGGTAAGCTGGTAGTTTTTCTCAAAGCCCTGATAGGAAAATCCTTCATTTTCAGAGATGAATCTTCTGATGAAATGACCACTCGCTCTACCATGTTTTTTAATTCCCTGACGTTACCTGGGAATGAATAATTAGTGAGTTTTTCAATTGCCTGATCTTCGATTGGTTTTTCTGGTTTCCCCTGTCGTTTTGAGAATTCCCCAACATAATATTTTAATAAAATGGGAATGTCTTCCTTTCTCTCCCTCAGCGGTGGAATGTGAATATGAAAGGCGTTAAGCCGGTGAAAAAGATCTAAACGGAAAGTATTTTGATCCAATAGTTCAAGAATGTCTTTATTGGTGGCTGAAACCACACGCAACTTCAGTTTGATCTCTTCACGTGATCCTATTTTATAAATTGTTTTATCATCAAGTACCCTTAATAATTTCCCTTGCATGGTTAGCGAAAGTTCAGAGACCTCATCAAGAAAAAGTGTTCCATTATCAGCCTGTTCAAACCAACCCATTGATTTTTCCATGGCTCCTGTGAAAGCTCCTTTGCGATAACCAAAAAATTCACTTTCAAACAATGTATCTGGTATAGCAGAGCAATTCACTGCACTAAATGGACCTTTATTCCGTTTACTTATTGCATGGATTCCTCTGGCGACAAGTTCCTTCCCAGTTCCGCTCTCCCCAGTAACTATTACAGACGTATCTTCCGATTTTGAAACAAGAATAATCAGGCTGCTAATTGTTTTGATGGCCGAACTCGAACCAACAATAGCCAACCCCTCCTTCTCCATTAGTTCCCTACTGAAAAAAGAAAAATCAGCATCAAGTTGTTCCTGACGTTTTCTATATTTGGAAAACGATATTGAATTCCCAATGGATTTTTGCAACTCCCTCCACTGTACCGAGGCAAAAGGTTGAGCAGTTTTTTTTGAAAACGTGGTGAGCGATTTTAACAACTCACGATTCTCATCTATAACCAAGGTTTCAAGTTCCGGGAATTTTGATTTCATCACCTTCATGAAGTTCAGACCAAATTCTCCATGACGATTCAATTCAATTAGTGCAATATCAATGCTATTTTCTTCAATTATAGAAAATGCCTCTCCTGCATTTGATGCTTTATGAATGAGGAATTCATCTCCCGAAAGGAATCCATTAAGGCCCTCAGCAATCCCCGTTGCACTTTCTAAGATAAGAATCCTTAGTTTATTCATTTTTATTAGTTTTCTATAAGTCTTCCAAATTCCCTTTCGTATCTAAAGATTCAACATTGAAAAATTATCCTATCCTTATAAATGAACTTAAATTGAAATCAAAAATTATTTGAAGAAACCCTTTTCATGAGTCAACAAAAAACGACCATAATCACCCTGTAGATGACGTTGTAAACCCTTATATTTGTGATGATTAAAACGCAGCTATCTAAATGCAAATATACCATTTATATTCCTGCTACACTAATAAATAATACATTTACAACGCACAAGTTATAAACTGACCGCACACTTGTGCGGGTTATGATTTTTTTATATGTGAAAACTGATACGTGAAAGTCGGCATAGTAAAAATCAATTATTCTTACGAAGTTATTATTTTGGGGACTATCTCATCAGGAAAAACTGATTGAAGGCGAATCAGGAAATGGCAAACAGATATCGAAAAAATTGTAAGGAAAGAAATTGGAATTTACTCCCTCTTGTTTTTAAGGGGTTTTTCAACAACATTGCATGATTTCGCTGCATCTGGTCGTTCGACTGACTGGTTTCCTGCAGAACTCATTTTCGAAATCTGCGTTTCACGCATAAAAATGCTGTATAGGAAGAGAAATGTCATGTTTTTTATCAAAGTTTCAACCTCAATGAACTGACAATTCCCGGCATTGGATGCTGAATTTTTCCATCTTCCGGTATAGCCGTTGACGTGAGATTGAAAGTATGGCCGCTGCTCTGGTTACATTAAATGAGGTCTTTGCCAAGGCATCAGAGATAGTCCTCCGTTCCACTTCCTGTAAGTTAAGTGTCTTCAGTAATGGATTCGCAACTGCTCCGGGTTTTTTGGTAGTTCCAATATTGAAATCTCGAAATTTCAATATTGGTTCTTCGGAAGTAATGACAGCACGTTCAACAAGATTTTTAAGTTCCCGGACATTCCCTGGGAAAGGATATTCCAGGATCTTTTCGATAGCGTGTTCCTCAACTGGTCTTTCCGGCTTATTCTGTCGTCTTGAAAATTCCCTGACAAAATATTTGAGCAAAACCGGGATATCCTCTTTCCGCTCTCTAAGGGGTGGAATATGGATATGAAAAGAGTTTAACCTGTGAAAAAGGTCCAGTCTAAGCGTATTGCGATCCAATAATTGATGGATATCCTTGTTGGTTGCAGAGACAACCCTTAGATTTAGTTTTATTTCTTCGCGTGATCCAATTTTGTAAATCGTTTTATCATCCAGAACCCTGAGAAGCTTACCCTGCATAAGCAAGGGAAGTTCAGTAACTTCATCCAGAAACAGAGTTCCATTATTTGCCAGTTCAAACCAACCCATTGATTTTTCCATGGCTCCTGTAAAAGCACCTTTTCTGAAACCAAAGAACTCACTTTCAAATAAACTTTCCGGGATAGCTGAACAATTCACAGCATTGAAAGGCCCTGACTTTCTCCGGCTTAATGCATGAATCCCGCGTGCAACCAATTCCTTTCCCGTACCACTTTCCCCTGTTATAATCACGGATGTATCTTCTGACTTGGCAACAAGTAGAATCAAGCTGCTTATTGTTTTAATTGCTGAACTGACTCCTACCATGGCTTGAACATCCTTGTCTTTCATCTCTTTGGTGAAATGAGTAAAATTCAAGTCAAGTTGTTCCTGATGCTTTTTAAATTTTATAAAAGAATGGCTACTCTCTATTAATTTTTGAATATCCTTGATTATGAAGGGTTTTGAGGTGCTTTTAACTGCACCCTTTTTATGTGAATTGTATCGGCCAGATTGTTTATTTTCTTCATCAATCACAATTGTTTCCAGGTCCGGATATCGTAATTTAAATGATTTTAAAATGTTTTGATTGAATTTTCCGTTTTGTTCTAAGTCAAGCAGTACAAAATTAATGGTATTATCCTCCAATATTGCATTGGCTTGCATAGGTTCAGATGCATGATGGATCAAAAACTCATTATCATTTAGAAATCCATTAAGCCCTTCAACAACTTTTGATTCATCTCCTAAAATCAGTATACCAATTTTATTCATAACAGTTTCCTTAAGTTTACGTAATACTATTTAAAGGAGGAAAAAATGTGTCGCTACTTTTCCAAAACCCCCAAAAGCCTCACAAAAGGAAGTTCCCCTGGTGGTAAATTTTAATAAACATTGACATGGATAATGATGCAAGGCAAAGCTAAGATGATTTCTAAAAACCCACAAGAGTAGTTTTACCTTATTTGACGAGGTAAATAATCGGGGGTGTTTATACGGGTAACGGAAGATGGTCTTAGCATATATTCCACAAAAAAAAATGTCAGAAACCTGCCAGGAGAGGCTCCCGGTAAACATTTTGATAAATAAAAAGATTAACAATTTAGCATTAAAATCAAATCGTTCATTAGATGTCACAATAATTAATTAGGTGTTCGGTTTCACAAACTTTAAGAAGTTACACATTCCTTTTACATAATTTCTAAATTTCTAAATTTCTAAATTATACCCTATTTATTATCCCTCGGGTTATTCCTGGTGACAAAGATGGAATTGATGGCGTAGTAAAGTTGGATTGCCTATTTTAGGCAGTAAGGCAAACGAGTAAATCCTTTATTTGAAAAAGTAATCTGATTGTTCAACCAGACTTTGCAACCAGACTGCTTTCTTTAGAATAAGCGACACCAATTCTTCCCTGAAACTCTTTTTGCGTTTTTCTATCAGGTAATTTAAACCTACGCTTTTATGGTATAATATTTATTTACAGCCCTGCAAATATAACGAAACTTGATTTACTTGACAATTTTGTCGAATTTTTTATTATCCCTTTTGGAAATGGCTGGAATGTTAAATATTTTGCTGCAAATATGTAAAACAAAAAATTATTTCTATCACTTTTCCCTGCCAAAACTGCTGGATAATACATGAACAATACGCAGGCTGGCGAAACCGAGCTTATTTTCCTTAACTTTGCCTGTCTCATAATCTTTCACCTCTTGAAAATTAAGCAAACAGGTTCTTATTGCCTCATACTTTCGTTTGTTTTCATTTTTTCCACCTGCAATGTAACTAAGAATTTCCCTCCTAATGAACATCTGCTAATACGAAATAAATTAAAAATAAGCAATCCAAAAGTTTCTTCAGATGAACTAACAGGGTATATCAAGCAGCAACCAAACACCAAATTATTTGGCTTGTTTCGGACAAACATTGCCTTTTATAATATGGGAAACAAGGGGAAGGATACGAAATTTAAGAAATGGTTAAGAAATAAGATAGGGACTCCTCCTGTTTTACTCGATACAAGTCTTTCAACAGTAGCAAAGAAATCCATGCTATTATATCTATCCAATAAAGGATACTTTCTTTCCAATGTTTCTGATTCCATTGTTTATAAGGATCGTAAAGCGATTGTCTACTATCTGGTAAAAACCTCTAAACCATATACTATCCAAAACATATCATATTCTATTGCAGACACTCAATTTGCCCGATTTGTTTATGAGGATACTACCAGATGTTTGATAAAACGGGGACAAAACTTTGATTCCTATATTCTGGCAGATGAGAGATCAAGGATAACTTCCAGCCTTCGGGATAAGGGATATTTTCATTTTTCAAGTCAATATATCAGGTATTCAATTGACAGTTCCTTGAATTTTAAACGGATGAGACTGCAAATTGAAATAACGAACCCAGTAATTCCCTCTTTTGAGCAGTTTGGTACAGTTATAGAATCACAACACAAACGATATTTTATTGATAAGATCATTATTGATCCTGAGTTTGGCTTATTGCAGTCGGACACACTCGTTTATGACACACTGATAAAAGTCTATAAAGGATCAAGGAAAGACACTAGCTCGAGTATATTTTATTTTCTGCACAGTAATAAGTTAAAGATAAAACCTCGTACAGTGGCGCAATCGATCTTCATAAGAAGTAAAACGCATTATAACCTGAGCGATGTCAATAAATCATATTCTCAATTGAACAGCCTTCAGATTTTTAAGTTCATCAATATTCAATTTCATGAATCACCTTTAAACAAACCATTTTACCGGGATAAACTTGATTGCAAAATCCAGCTTGCACGGGCGCCGGTTCAGTCTTTCTCAATCTCTCCTGATGTTACAAATTCAGCTGGTGCACTTGGAGTGCAGGGAAGTTTTATATACCAAAACCGGAATATTTTTCGTGGAGCGCAGCTATTAAAACTTAGTCTTAATGGTTCTGCGCAGATGCAAGGGAGTATAGGTTCAACAAATAGAGTATTGTTTAACACTATCGAGATCGGCGCAAATGCCAGTCTTACTTTTCCTCAATTCCTCTTTCCCATCAAACAGGAGAACATTCCAAAGACAATGAAACCCAGAACAGTGGTCTCTCTTGGTTACAATTTCCAGCAAAGACCGGACTATTACCGGCATATCAGTAATGTTTCTTATGGTTATACTTGGGACCAGAATGAGAGGATCCGTCACACTTTAAATCCAATCGAAATTATGTTTGTCAAAGTTTTTCCCGACTCCACTTTCACAGCATACCTCAATGGCCTTAATGACAGAAGATTAAAAAATCAATATACAGACCATATGATTGCAGGATTAAAATATACCATAACGTATAGTGGCCAAGATATCAGTAAGATAAAAGATTTTTTCTATGTTCGTGCCAATTTTGAGACTGGCGGCAATCTTTTATATGCAATTGATAACTTGTTAAATGAGCCCAAATCAGCAAATGGGTATTACACAGTATTTAATGTTCAGTACGCCCAATATGTCAGGCCTGATCTTGACGTCCGGTATTTTCATTTATTTTCAAAAGAAGCTTCTATGGTTTTTCGTCTTTATGGGGGAGTTGGAATTGCCTACGCAAACTCTTTTTCATTGCCCTTTGAAAAAGCGTTTTTAGCAGGTGGAGCTAATGACATCAGGGGATGGAAAATGGGAACGCTAGGTCCGGGAAATTACCATAATGATACTCTTTCAAGTTCTTTTGACCAGACTGGAGATATGCAACTTCAAATGAACCTGGAATATAGGTTTCCTGTATACAAGTTTTTCAGATCGGCAGTTTTTGCGGACTTTGGGAATGTGTGGTTGCTTAAGAAATCATCTGATTTCGTTGGCGGTGAGTTTTCCTGGAAAGCTTTTTTACCTCAGGTTGCAATCGATGTAGGTCTGGGAATCCGGGCAGACTTTGATTATTTCATCTTCAGGCTTGATCCTGCAATTCCAATAAGAGTTCCCTATTATAAAGAAAATGATCATTGGTATTTCAACCAGTTACGTCTTTCAGACATTATCTGGAACTTTGGTATCGGTTATCCTTTCTAATGAATGGAATTCAGATTCTGTGCAACTATCAGGCGATCAAATAAGTCTCCGGTTGCCTGATAATACACCCAGATAGTGTACTCATTTTCGGTCTCCCAATGATTGCCTTCGATAAAGTAGATCTCAGCAATTTTTGATACATTATCTTTGAATATATACATATAATCATAATACCCCTGTTTGAGAAACAATTTTTTGACATAGCTTTTCTTTTCAAAACTGTATTTCATCAGGCTATTTTCATTCAATTGCCAGTCTGTCAGTGCCCCCAACAAGTATATTTGCCCATTACTCAGCATTGTTTCATATGGCAATGTAAAATTCACCCAGGCATAATCCGCTTCAAGTTCACTATTTTGCGCATGGTCGTCACTTTTAATCAGCTTCCTGCCATTAATGTCCTTTTCAGATGAATAATTTTTAAATGTTCTTCTTGTATCATTCAAAAGGCTGACCTGAACCCCTTTGTCATCATGTTCAATAGTCCTGATCCGTTCAGTTTGGTAAATTAAGCTCTTAATATCACAAGGCCTGAATTCGTTACCTCCATCGAAAGAAATCGCATCATTATTGGAATATTCACAAGATTCACCTCTTGTAAAGCTTGGTTGGAGGTTCGTTAGTGCATAATCCTGACGGTCATTCTGGGTAATAACAACCTTGAGATTACGACCTGGATTATCGATCTGCATTCCATTATAATGAATGGAGAATTCAATTTGTTGTTTTGAAAGCCGATCAGAAATATTGTTGGCCTGATGAACATTTCCAACAACTCCCACCTGAGATGTTTCAAAAATCATAAAGCGCCAAGTAAAAACAGGATCAGCTGGATCATCAATGTAAACATTCATAATATAATTACCTGAAAATCTTGGTTTTAAATCAGCGGTCGGAAAAATCAAAGAATAATG
>CAIWTA010000107.1 GCA_903915465.1 uncultured Bacteroidales bacterium
ACAACAAAGTTAATATCACTTCATAACAGGAGACTACTTCGTTTTTGTAATTTATAAATAACCAGTTGTTTACGATAAATTTTCACATATTTTTCTACTTCATTTTCCAATTGGCACATCATTTGCATTTCTTTTATTGCTGCACCGTTTTCTTAGAATAGGATAACTGGCCTTTGCAACAGGCGGCGATAAAAAACAAGTTAACATAAATGAGTTATTGTCTAGGTAATTTCAGTCCGTTTTTCGCCGCCTTTTTGGCCGGTCGCCAACAAGAGAGAAACAAAAAAGTATTAATCCCCGGTAGTTTTTTTATGGAAGATTCGATCTTCACAAATGAGCTGCCGGTAAAAATGAAAGAAATGAAAACTTCAGTTGACCGCACAGACTTACGCAATCCCCACGGAATAACGGGCATTTATGTTAATTTAAGCAACAGAAATGTGGGGCTTCCGGTTTTTCGTCAGAAAGACCAGGAAATACAGGAACAACCGGCATCAATTGAACTTTGGCAAAAAAATGGCGATGGGAAGATGCACTTTATAAAAAGCTGGCGCAAGAGAAACATTTCTCACATTGAATGTGTAGAAACGCCAAATACGTGGGTACCTACCCGTCATTTCTTTAATATTTAATAATAATTCTTTTTCCTTGATAATTCTTCATCAGGGAAAAGGCTCCACTTCCTGACTTCTGCCACGGAGGGATTTCATCCCTCCGTCTCTATTTTGTCTTTCCTAGATCTTCAGAATCTCACAGACAGGTGTTTTCCTTCGACAGCTAATTCTGTGACACATGCCACCCAACAACAATCAGCTAAATTTTCTAATATGACGATTGATTACAAAAAAGCAAACAACCTCATTCCAACCCGGGCAGGATATAATTGTTGATGATAAAAGTCCCTACGATTGGAGTTCCATAATTGTTCTCCGTGAAGGATACTACCAGCTCAAATTCCGGAAAAATATAAAGGTATTGCCCCCCAGCTCCCTGCGCGGAAATTACTCTGGTAGTTTTGCTTTCATTTATATTCATCTCTTTAACCCACCAGAAATAACCGTAACTGTATCCGCTGAAAGAAGTGACAAAGTAGGGTTGAGTAGCCTTATTGATCCAACCCTCTGATACAATCCTTACATTTTTCCATTGACCTTTACGAAGAATCAACTCCCCGATCTTAACAACATCTATTGGTTTCAACCACAATCCACCTCCGGCATGAGGAAATCCCATGGTATCCTTCTGCCAATAGAATTCTTTAATATCCAATTGATCAAATAAGTACTTTTTGGTAAAACTTTCAATCGGCATTTTCGTGGCCTTTTGAATGATCCCGGCAACGATCATAGGATAACCACTGCAATATTTAAATTCAGTAAATGGTTTTTTTGCCATCGGCCTGGAGAGTGCATAATCAAGCCAATTCCCACTTTTGAACATATTCGCATTGTCATTCAAGGGGTTATCGAATGACAACATCTCTTCCCATTTCATTCCGGCAGACATAGTGAGAAGATCCTTTATCCTGATGCTTGATTTGAGTGTATCTTCCTTTTTAAAATAACCGCGGAAGTATGGTGCAACTAAGTTGTCTTCGCTTGTGATAAAACCGTTATCAATGGCAATGCCAAGTAAAAGAGCTACAATACTTTTTGTCTGGGATTGGATATGATGCAATGAATCCTTGTTTGCGCCATAATAATATCTTTCAAGTACGATGATCCCTTTGCAGGAAATAATAAAACTCTCAACATTTTTAAAATAACTCCTGTTATCCGTCTCAATTTTTTTTTCGGCATTGAAAATCGCAGAATCCAGTTTCGACAATTCCTGCGACCGGCAAAGCCCAGCACCACAAATCAAAAGAAACCAGACAAATGCAGCTTTTTTCATTTTTATGCTACACAATCCATAGGTTGAATAACTGCCGTATCAGAAGGCCTCCTGTGGTTGAACTGACAGCCAGGGATTTGAAAATCAATGATATTTATAGAGACTTTGCTGTAGTATGGAAGCCTATTTATTATTCAATTATCAATTTCCTTGATATAACAGCGCAATCCGTTTTTATCTTTAGTATATAAACCCCATTGCCAATCCCGTTCAGGTCAAGTACTTGTGAGTTTGATCCGGAACAGAATGAGAAATGTCCTAAATCTCTAACGATTTGTCCTGATGCATTGATCAGGGAAAATCCGACAATAGATCTCTCCTTTAGAGTGAAGGCAACTGTGGCAGAAGTTTTCGCCGGTTGCGGATAAATAGACAGGGATAAGTCAGCCCGGTCGTTTTTCGGTAGCGCGCTTACAGCCTCGGAAACCGTCACAAATTTTCCATATACTGTAATTCCGTTTTGAGTGTTGGAAGCGAACATTATCATTAACGCCGGATTTTTATTGATGCCATCATGCCAAAAATAGGAAACATGGTGAGCCGTAGTAACGCTGTATGAAGATGCAGAATTTCCAGTACCCGGCATCACTGTGGAATCCACGAGATCCTGGACGAATTTGATGCGTACCATGTTTGAATAGTTCCCGGAAGGTAGTTTAAGAATACCCCAGCCATCCGCAGTTGTCGACGTTACGCCACTGTGGTAAAAAGTCATTCCTGCGCTTGAGTAGGAACCATAATGCTCATCGGTGAAGGCGTTGGGATAAGCAAACGGAAATGTCATAGAAATTTGCGGATCCGTAAAAACCTCAGCACCAAATGGTGATGCAAGTCCAAGAATCAAAAATTCCGTGCTGGTGCTTTTCATATAACTATAGGAAGGCGGGTTGGTAAAACAAACTGTTGCATCCGGAAACGAATCAGCATAAGGCGTAGCAGATGGTTCAATATAATTCCGGACAAACCGGGCAGTATCGATATGAAGGGTTGAATAATCCCAGGTCTGGCCGGGTCCCACGCTACCGGGTTGTACTCCGGTTGTATCAGCATAATAGCTGCGGAAAACATCCCCCGGCCGGGGTGCATAATTCGACTCTGTCAACGTAGGACCTTGTCCGAAGACAACGACATTCGCAATCAGCAAAAATGCTAAGATGGATAAACATTTTTTCATACAAGCTGTTTTTAAAGTTAATTTTAAAATTAGATAGAGATCATTGTTGTATTTTTCGAAGAGCCACTCGTAGAACGATATAAACTGGTTATGTTCATTTATTTTGAAGATTGCTCTGCCCCTTGACTATTTCCCATCATCTTTGCATAGAACGCTTCTTCACCGGTTTGTTCCAATTCACCAATCGAGTGGTCCATTGCTGAAACAATGTACTCTTTTTGTTTCCTGAAATGGATGAACATTGCGGCTAAGTTCACTGCTGCTTCAATTCCTTTTGGGTTTCTGAAGATCACAGTAAAAAACATCTTCCAATAATACAAGCCGGTTGCTGCGTTAAAACCGGCCTTCTTACAAACCCTGAGAAATGAGCGCATATAGATTAGCCATGTCCTTAAATTTGGTTTGTGTTTATAATTGGGCCTGATGTTCAATCCGGTAAAAACAATCCGTTTATAATAATTAGCAGGTTCATAAATAACATTGAGAATACGAGTATAATTTTTCAGGATTTCAGCGCGTGGTATCAGTGTTACAAAGTTCAAACCACTGGTAGATTGGTCAATATCAGATTCTGTTACTGTCCGCGATGCCTGCTGAAACAACCTGCCTTCCGATGCCAGACGGCGTGTTAATTGCGTATTTGGCAGGGCGTAAAGCAAGCCGATCATTGCCATGCAAATTCCTGAAGTCTGGATAGATTCGATCATGTTGTCGGCAATCTGCCTGCTTTCGCTGTCGAAGCCAATAATGTATCCTCCATTACTTACCATGCCATATGATAATAGTTTCATAACCGCATCATCTATCGGTTTGTTTACATTCTGGGTTTTCTTGTTCAGCTTTAGTGTATCATTTTCCGGTGTTTCGATACCGAGAAATACATACCGGAAATCAGCATCTTTCATCAGTTGCAGCAATTCATCATCATCGGCCACGTTAACAGAGGCTTCGGTAGTAAAATAAAACGGATATCCATGGTTTTTTGTCCATGTTATTAATTCACGCAAGAGGCCTTTTGCCTTCGGTTTATTACCAATAAAATTATCATCAACCATGTCAATATGTCCACGATAACCTAAATCGTAGAGTGATTGCAGTTCTTTGATCACCTGTTCGTTCGACTTAAATCTTGGAATTCTGCCGTAAAGTTCAATGACATCGCAGAATTCACAGTTAAAAGGACATCCCCTGATAAATTGAAGTCCAATCATAATATAATTCCTGAAATGGATCAGGTCATATCTGGGGATGAAAGCTTTCAGCATATTGGCTTTTTCCTCAGAAAAATATTTCCCGTTTTTTGCACCCTTCTCCAGATCGCTCAAGAACATAGGAATGGTAATTTCACCTTCTCCCAATACTAAAAAGTCTGCCTCTGAGTACAAATCAGGTTGTGACGTTGGGTCTGGTCCCCCAACAACAACAATGCAATCAAGATCATGTGCCCGATGGATAAAGCTTAGTATACTGTTTTGCTGCGGAAGCATTCCTCCAGTACAGACAATATCAGCCCATTCCAAATGTTCATCAAGCAGAGGTTCAACGTTTTCGTCAATTAATCTGAATATCCAATGCTGCGGAAGGATTGCGGCCACTGTCAGTAATCCAAGGGGGGCAGCCGGGTATTTTGCCCCCACCATGTCACAAACTTCCAGATAATTCCAGAAACTAAATCCCGAAAATTTCGTTTGTACAAGCAGGCATTTTGTATGCCCGCCATATAAATCCTTCATTTGTATCTTTTATTGTGTATTTATTACACTCCTGCTCATTTTCCCCTGTACACCCCGTTTTTGGTAAGGTACTGTCTGCGGAAGTTGTTTTTTCCTGATGTAAATATGCTTAATATTGTTTTTCCCCGAGTCCCGTTCGTCAATTTCAAATTTATTTATACTTCTGATTAATGGCAGCAACTTGGGATAACCATAATTTCTGGAATCAAAATCTGGTTTTTTCTTTAACATCAAATTTCCCAAATCACCTAAAAATGTCCAGCCATTTTCGTCGGCAAGATCGCTTATACTGTCACTGAATAATTTTATTGTTTCCGGGTCAATTTTACTTAACGCGTTATGAACTGGTGAAGTGGTTCTTTTTGATGCTTTTTTATTGCCATTTTCTACCAGGCTTGCTATTGCTGGTTTCAGAATTTCGATATAGATAAACTTGTCGCACGCTGTGATAAACGGGATCAAAGTTTTCTTTTCTCCAATTCCAATAACTTTCATTCCTGCTTCTCTAAGTCTTGTAGCAAGTCTTGTAAAGTCACTATCACTTGAAACAATGCAAAAGCCATCAACCTTTCCGGTATACAAAATGTCCATCGCATCAATGATGAGTGCACTGTCAGTTGCATTCTTCCCTGTGGAATAGCTGTATTGCTGGATCGGTGTTATCGCATTCTCTAAAAGAACATTTTTCCAACCAGAAACTGTCGGCTTTGTCCAGTCAGCGTATATTCTTTTGAATGTCGGTGTCCCATATTTTGCGATTTCTTCAAACATCTCTTTCACATTTGCATATGGGACATTGTCAGCATCGATCAATACTGCTAATTTAAGGTCTTTGGGGGTTTCCATAAGATGATGGTTAAAAAGGTTTCAAAAAGTTAGCCTCAGATGTTGGCGTACAAATTTTGAAAGAGCAAACCTTCGTAAAGAAATGATTCAATTTGATAAAGTTATAAAAAGCCGTCAAAGTTACGATTTTGCATTTGGTATGTCAGCATGAATGGACTTTTTTACTTGCTGATACCAATTATATGACAGATTTGCAATACTTTATGGTTTTTCATACTCTGCCATTTCTTTATTTGGGGTTTTCCCCATGAAAAATTCGATTAAACCACCTTTAAGAATATCGCTGTGGGTGATATAATTCTTCTTATAAGGTTTACCATTAAGAACGATTTTTTGAATGTAAATGTTTTCTAATCCGGCATTGTTGGTTTTAACCTGAAACTGTTTCCCATCGACCAGGTGAATTGTTGCTTTTTCCAATTGCGGCGAACCAAAACAGTAAACGCTATTTGCAGGATTTACCGGATAAAAACCCATGGAGCTGAATATGTACCAGGCCGACATCTGGCCACAGTCTTCATTTCCTGCATATCCGGATTGCTGGTCATTGTATAACTCATTCATTATTTTTGCACTGTAGTATTGTGACTTCCACGGTTCGTCAGTGAAATTGTACAAGTAAACGATATGATGGCTTGGTTCATTCCCGTGAGCATACTGCCCGATAAATCCAGATGCATTGCCGTTAACTTCTTCGGGTTTTGCCTGTATGGTAAAAAATGAATCAAGCTTTTGCGTAAATTTATCGTTACCGCCCATCAACGTGATGAAACCGTTAACATCATGCGGTACATACCATAAATATTGCCAGGCATTTCCTTCTGTAAAAGGAAATCCGCCGTTTCCACCATACGCAAGCGGGTCAAACGGGTTGATCCATTTGTTGTCGCTGTTCTTTGCCCTGAAAAAGCCTGTATTCTTATCAAAAAGATTTTTATAATATCCCGAACGTTTCAAAAAGTATTTGTAATCATCTTCATGGCCCATCTTTCTTGCCATCTGAGCAACACACCAATCATTGTAAGCAATCTCAAGCGTGATAGATACCGATTGAGTTTGCAAATCTTCAGGGAAGAAACCATATCTATCCAAGATGTCAAACGGAGCATTTTTATGTGATGTAGTAGAAGATGCTTTCACCGCTTCATAAGCAAGTTCATAGTCAAAACCAGGTATTCCTTTGAAATAAGCATCAACAATAACCGGAATGGCATGATTGCCAATCATGCAGTAGGTATCCGTGCCCCACAATTGCCAGATAGGCAGATAGCCGTATGTTTTATACTGACGAAGCATGGAATTGATAAACCCGGCAGTTCTTTCCTGCTGCACAAGAGTATAAAGAGGATGTGCCGCACGATAAGTGTCCCACAACGAAAACGTGCTGTAATGCTTCTTGTCCGGTGCATTCTTGAGGCTGTTATCAGTACCTAAATAATTACCAGAAACATCTGCAATATTATTCGGCTGAATAAACAGGTGATACAATCCCGTATAGAAAATACTTTTTTGTCTTTCTGTGCCTTTGATGTCGATGCAGGAAAGTTCCTTATTCCAGGTTTTCTTCGCGAGGAAAGAAACAGAATCAAAATTAATATCTTTCATTTCAGCATCCAGGTTCTCTTTGGCACCTTCAATAGAAACAGAGGAAATCCCGACTTTTACGATCAATGGCTTGTCGTTGTCCTGGTTGAAATTCATGATTATTTTCAGTTCTGAATGATTTGCAACCGGAACATCTGGAAATTCGTATTGCCCGGCCTTGAAAATATGCGAATTAAATGGACGCGAAAATTCAGCCCTGAAATATACCTTTCTCAGCTTTGCCCAGCCTGATATTATCCTGTATCCTTCAATCGTTTTGTTATTGACGACGCGAACTTCTGAAGACAGGATTTTGCAGAATCTGTAAGGACTATTCCTGACAAGCGAATGGTCAAGGTCAACAACGAGGTGATACGGATTCTGATCAGCAAAGGTATATCTGTGCATTCCGCAATGTTCGGTTGCAGTCATTTCAGCCAGGATGTTATAGTCATCCAGCACAACGCTGTAATAGCCAGGAGATGCTTTTTCAGTTGAATGACGGTATTTCGAACGGAAACCAGGAGTTTTTCCGTCATCACTTCCTGCTTTCCATCTAATATCACCTCCGAAAGGCATAAACAGAAAATCATAGAGGTCAGGACAACCAGTGCCATTAAGATGTGTATGACTAAATCCGACGATTGACTGATCCTTATAATCATATCCGCTGCATGGGTCATCCGGATATTCTCTTGTGTCGGGACTCAATTGCACCAATCCAAAAGGCAAACAAGCTCCGGGGAAATTGCTCCCCGACAAACTTAAACTATCCACCGAACCAGTACCAATAAACGGATTAACAAATTTCGTATAATCAACGTTTTGGACGGTATTCTGAGCAAACAAGCATGGCTGAAAAAGGAGTGCAGCGCCAATAATGATAAAAATTAATAGCCGGCTATGATAAATTTTCATTTGGATTTCTTGAGTTACTTTCTATAAGTTCCTGTCTGTGCTTTCTGTACTCAATAATTGGTTTATCGCCCATGATAAGGCGCTCATCCATTTTGGGTCCGCTTTTCTTCGGCAATTGAGTAATTACAACTCTTTTGTCCTGTCTTAAGATGATGATACTTGATATTTTACCGATATAATTGAAGAGTTCTTTCAATATTGGAATTGCGATCAATTTTTGATAATACCTGATGTAAACAATAGTGTTCTCATCATCCACCGGAACAAATGCTGCAAATGCCCTGATTTTCTCTGAAATGAAATTCTGCCAGATATTGGGATAATGGAACTGGAGATGAAAAAGTTTCTCATAATCTGCAATCTCATCAGGTTTTAGAGGGACGGTTTTTCCATCATCTTTAACATTATTGACATAAAATGTGATTAATTCCTTTTCTCTTATCACCACAGGTCCATTGACCAATGTTCTATTGCCACGGCCTATTGTCGATTTGTGCACAAAAGGCAGATGAACAACATCGAGTTGGTTTTCTATTGCCCTTGAATAGTGAACAGCCCAATGATCTTTAAGAGTTGCGTATGAAAAATGCTCAAGTTCTTTAAAGAAGAAAGGTTCCTTCTCCGTTTTATCATCATCGCCCCACCACAACCAAATAAACCCATAAGCCTCGAAGGTCTTAAAAGCTTGTATCTTCATTGTTTGCGGAACAGGCTTGTTCTTCCCATTTGCCGGAATCATCCGAACATTTCCAGCCTTATCATAAATAAACCCATGAAAAGGACATTCCAGTTTACCATTAATTATTTTCCCACAGGAAAGTGATGCACCGCGATGGCAGCATTTATCGGAAATGCAGCACACTTCACCGTTTTCGTCGCGCCATAAAGCCAGATTTTCATTCAGTCGTTTGACTTTAACGGACTTGCTTTTTCCTAATTCTTTTGACTCAAGGATTACGTACCATTGATTGTAGATCATAATGAGTATTTGTAAAAACTTTTTATCCAGCTTATTTCTATCGTCAATACATCAGTTTTGCACTCTAATTTTTTATGCACCGGACAGAAAAACCATATGTTTTATCTTCACCATAACGGGCCACGCTCTCATAGTTGAAGCCTAAGTGACGTTCCCATGCCTTGGTTGCTGAGTTTTCGGTTGCAGACCAAAAACTTCCACGGGTAGTGAGACTGTAAAAACAGCTGTTTGTACTGCGGTCGCCCCCGGGTAGTCCTGTGAACCCACTCGAGTTTGTAGCTCCTGTATTTGGTAAAGCCCAATGCGTAGTACCTGTCTCTTTCATCCTCCCTCCTGCAACATTTATCCCGCCCAAAAAAGATGTCAAAGCCGTCAATTCTGAATCATTCGGTAAATGCCATCCTGTCGGACAGACCCCCTGCACATTGCCTGTTGGCGCCGGGCTCCACGAAGTAGTATTGGTTGCTCCATTCAGGTATTGTACTGCCTCACTCCACTGATAAAGACCGCCATAAACATCGCAATTTGATTCATTGTCCAGAGAACAATATTTCTCTACTGTACTGTTATTTTCCTGATTAATTGAGCCATTTATTCTAAACCCTAAATTCAGGTTTTCAGCCATCCAGCATTGATTGCCAATTTGGACCGTCTGATATGTTTTCCCGTTCCGTAAATCCGTAATTGCTTGTCCACAAGACCATAACGACAATGTTGTAAAGCTCACTTCATTCCCATAAACAGTTCCGGTGTTGTTGGTAGCATAAGCCTTGACAAAATATTGGGTATGTGGGTTCAGACCGATGATACTGCTTACAAACGCACCGTTACCACCACCAACATTTGTATGATTGTTCACAGTTGTGGGGTTTGAAGAAGTACTCCAGCAAACACCCCGAGCTGTAACAGCCGCTCCGCCGTCCGATGTGATATTCCCGCCACCTGCAGCGCTGGTCTGAGTTATATCGGATACTGATGATGTTGTAATTGTTGTTGGTGCAAAGATTGTGTCTTTGAGGCAACGTACTGAGAAACCGGAAGTTTTACCTTCGCCATAACGGGCTACATTCTCATAATCGAAGCCTAAATGGCGGGCCCATGACTCGATTGCCGAGTTCTCAGATGCAGACCAAAAATTTCCATGGGTAGCGAGACTGTAGAAGCAGCCATTTGTGCTTCGGTCGCCTCCTGGCAGACCTGTAAACCCGCTCAAGTTTGTGGCTCCGGAATTTGGTGAATTCCAGTGTGTGGTGCCTTTCTCTTTCATCTTCCCTCCTGCAGATTCGCCAAGAAATGTTGTCAGATAAGCCAGTTCTATATCAGTTGGCAAATGCCATCCCATCGGACATATCCCCTGCACATTGCCCGCTGGCGCCGGGTTCCACGACGTAGTATTAGTTGCTCCATTCAAGTATTGTACTACTTCAGCCCACTGATAAAGTCCGCCATAAACATTACAGTTTGCTTCATTGTCCAAATAACAGTATTTTTCGATGATTTGATTATTGGTTTGATTTTGATTGCCATTTATCCTTGAACCTATGTTCAGGTTTTCTCTAAACCAGCATTGCGATCCGATCTGGACAGTATTATAAGTTTTCCCTCCATAAGTTATTGTTGGATAGGATGCACATGGGCACACAGAAGTGACTTGTGTCAACGTAAGGGGCGCACTCGAGCAGGTTGAATAAGCCCATACATACCTTGCATAAGATGTGCCGGAAGTCAGTCCTGTCTCTGTTTTTGTTGTGCTGGTTCCCATATTCGTGGCAGAAGCGTAGTCATTTGTGGTGTTCCACTTGTAACCTGTGGCTCCTGAAACAGTATTCCATTTCCAAATTATCTGTGATAATGACGGTACATGAACTCCTGCGGTTGGGGATTCCAGAGAATTTGCGACCAACCGGTACCAAGCTGAACCATTATAAAACTCAATGTCATTTCCAGATACATTATAGATAATAAGTCCGAGAACAGGGTGTATTGCATCACGCTGAGCATTTGTAAGTCTTGGAATTAAAATACCCATGTTGACAGCAGTTAAATCCAGTGCTGAAGAATGGTGAGGGATTGACCTGCCAGCGTTGATTGAAACACCAACTGAAGATTGGCTGCCAGTAGCCCCGCTAACTCCAGTAGAATTAGCGCATAGTGTAGTCCATTGAGAGCCGTTGAAATAACTCAATAGCTTTGCATCAGTATTATAAATAATCAATCCGGTTGCAGGCGCAGTGATTGAGTTTGGTGTTGTTCTGGGTATCAAAATACCTCTGGATGGATTATCTATGTCCAACATAGCAGCATTTGAAGGGGATGCATTGGGTGAATTATTGATTGAAATTCCACCAACCTGGCTGATTGTTCCAACTGTTGAAGTAATAAAATCAGATTCCAGTTGAACCCATGAACTACCATTAAAATAGTTGAGTTGATTTGTTGTCGAATTATATATTAACAAGCCGGTTGCCGGTGATGGGATCTGGTTACGGACAACAGTTGAAATTCGTGGAATCAGCAACCCTCGATCTGATGCTTTCACATCGAGCATGGCTGAACCATTGGGAGAAGCGTTATCGGTGTTGATTGCAACCTGGCCATGTGTGGGAGCATATAATCCAACATTATGTGTAATGCACGAATCCCAGTCGGAAGTAAATTGCCACCAGTTGGTCATGTAATTTGAATTATAAGGAATAGATGAACCATAGCCTGGCATGTTCTGCATCCAGTATATATACCATTGAGATTCCGTTAGTTGTGGAAATATATATCCGGCAGGCCAGGAATAATTCAGATTCGCCCAGGTATTGACATTGACCCATTTTTTAGGGCCGACAGCCGGTTCCCAGTCTTCAATGTCACTTTCCACCAATGTTGGATTCAGGTACTGGTATTCTATTGTCATATTAGGTGGATGGTGACAATCACCTACACGTCCCAAGGGCGGGGATGAATAATTTATCCCCCATCCGCAGAAATCATGGACAAAAATGTTCTCGTTGCCATCCTGTTGCGCAGCTGCATATTTGTAGATTGATTCGAGCTGATGGCCATGATTGTGAACAGCTTCAGCCTGGGTTCTGCGGAAATTATAGCAATACACTACTGCAGTTTTTGACGCAATGGGGATATCATTGGGAAACCTGGCGCTGTTGGAAATATCGCCTGTTACCGGACTTGCCATATTTGATTCGGGCCCTGCCACGAAATTTTCGGGAAAATGAATCTCAGGATCATACGAAGGTAAACCCGCGTCTAAACCCCCAAACCAAATCCAAATCTCTTCGACCCCGTTGGTTTCTATATACTGTTGAAGCCCGAAATCATTATATATCTGGATAAAATCGGGCTCAAACACCGGAAATCCCTGCTCTGTGCTGAGTTGATAGGAAGTACTGATCGGAACCTGGTCATAAATCGTCCAGAATTTCAATACCTTATAACCCAGATAAGGAACTGCAGCAGGATCTTTATATCCATGGAATTTTGAACCCTCTTCAAGCGAAAACTTCAACCCGGCAAGGTATTTATCTATATTGGCTTTAAGCTGGTTAAGGGTAATATATCCTAAATCATAATAATCAGGAGACTTCGATACATCAATGTTTATACCGTCAACCGTGGGTAAGTAGCGAAGAACGACCACAGGGACGGTTTTCAAATGACCATCAGCCGGAGTAGCAAGGTAATTATCAATAGTTTCGTCGATAATGCTTCCTGGAGTAACCTGTGAATAAATTGGATGACTCAATGCTAAAAACATTCCGATATAAATGGATAATTTTTTCATACTTCTATTTTTTGAGCGGATAATAACGAAATTGCCATTATTATTACAGGTATCATAAGGTGTAACTGCGAAATGGGATTATATCCATCAGCAAAACTTATTTTGTATCTAGAATAGAATACGACAGAAACAATTACAATTCCTGGAATGTCAAGTATTTGTAAGATCATAACCGTAAAAGTAAGAAAGAATAATTTTGATATTTGTCAAATTGTCATAAAAATTAGTTGCTAACAGTCAGGACGTTTGGTAAAGTGTCGTGCACTATGTCATTTTCGGATCTATAAAAAGTTAAGTCGTAAATTATTTTCAACCATATCAAAATGTAAGGTAATGCTTTCAAAACATATGCCTCAAAATAATTCGCCCGAACACTGTTCGGAAAAATATCTGTTGCAGAAAAAGCAGTTAAAATGAATGTGGTGATCAGCAGAATTACATTCTCGGTTTTTATTTTTTGAGAAACGAACCAAATAATAACTCCGGATATAGCAATGATAAACGTTGGTGCTTCTGCTTTATAATTAAATATGACGATCCAGATCAATATTGACGAAAGGAAAAATAATCTGAATTTTAATTCGCAGAAAAATTTGTATTTCAGAAATGGCAGGCAGAATAACCCGACTCCAATAATAAGGATTACGTTTCTATGTTCCACACCAAACCAACTATGAAGCAATCCTGCTACAGATAACCCCCAAGATATGCTGTGATCTTGTTGAAGAAGATTGACCCAGCTATAATTCAGGAAAGACAGCTGCGGGATAGAAATGACAATCAACGGTAAAATTGCAAATATTAATGTCCAGCAAATCGTATAAGTAATCAATTTCAGTTTATCAGGATATAAAATTAAAAGTGCTATGGAAACCAAGCCGAAAAGTTTGATAAATATTGTCATTACAATAAATAAAGACGCTAAAACCGATTGCTTCTTTTCCAAAAAAACAAAGGCAAAGACTATCAGACCAGCTATTAATCCGTTACTTTGAGAGTTTTGGATGGACTCTATCAATTCAATAAGAATAAAAGCTATCATGAACAACCGTGTTTTGTCTGACTGAAATGGAAGTTTCCAAAGTGCATAAAATAATACTAAAACATTTAATAAATTCCAGATAAAAAGGCCAAACGTATCAGGCAAAATGGCTAAGGGAGCTATGAGTAAAGAAAATGTCGGGCTGTATTTGAAGTAATCCCAGTGTTCATTTGGGTACAATTGATACAAATCCATATTTTCTATTAAATGAAAAAACGATTGTTTGAAAATCAAATAATTGTTATAGTGGGTATATCCAATCCCGCCTGATTCAAATGTGTCTTTTTCGAGAAGTAAATTCTGCCCCGTGACTATTATGGTTATCAAAATCAACAACCCGGTAATGAAAAATGGATTGCCTAATATTTTCATTTTCTTCATTCGCCTTAAATTTGACGGGCTGCTGGTGAATAAGTGCTTTAAAAGGTCTTATATTGAGTCCACTCTGAAAAGTATCTATCCATGAAAAGTGTTGGGCTAAAGCCCTATATTTCAGCGATTTGCCTAACCCCGACCTTAAGGTCGGGGTTATTGATAACCAATACGTTACTGGACTTTAGTACAAAAATATAATACTTTTCGGAGTGGACTCTTTTTTGTAATTTCAGTATTCTCATTGAAAGCATTTATCGATGGCCCTTTGAGCTCATAAATCATTTCCTTATTATAGCTACCAAACCCATTTTTATAGAATCTTTTACTTTCCCACCCAAAATTTATAATTGCAACAGATTTTGATACAGTTCTTCATGTTTTCTCACAAATATATCGAAATATAGTGAATGTCTCAAAATTCGGAAATAAATCTAAAATGTTTTTCTTCTAACTTTATTCCGGATGCCATGTAACCGGAAATCAGAGTATTTGTCACACATTGTCACGGAAAAACGAAAATCTGAACAAACACTTAGGCAAAGAATTATTGTTAAAACATTTGCGTCTTTGGGTCTTAGCAATAAAATCTCAGATGATGTTTCAGAAGTAACTCTAAGCGTAAATATCAATCGCCAGTCTGTTTGGTTATTTTCTGAAAGAAGGTAAAATTCACGTTACCATAACTACGGTGGTCATAAAACATCGGATGCTCAGTAAAATCATGGCTTCTCGAATGTTCGAGGATAAACCAGCCATTTGTTTCCAATAACGGACTGTGTAGAATGATATCGGGAAGGGTATCGATTTTTTCCAGCTCATAGGGAGGATCGGCAAAAACCAGGTTGTAAGCCGGACCGGGCAATTGTATGAACCTGAAACCATCAGCCCGAACGGCTTTCAGGCAATCTGCCTTCATGGCTTCGGCAGTTCTCTGAATATAAGAAATGCACTTGTGGCTTATGTCCACGGCTGTAACGTGCAGACAGCCCCGGGAAAAAAACTCAAAAGCTATACTGCCGGTGCCGGTAAAGAGATCCAGCACCTGTGTTTCCTCAATATCGATCAGGTTATTCAGGATATTAAAAAGGCTTTCCTTGGCAAAATCTGTGGTTGGCCGAACCGGAATATTTGCCGGGGGATGGAGTTGTTTTCCCCTGAATTTACCACTTATAATCCGCACTGTTCGCTGTTAAAAAGGGTGTAATAAAAATGTGCAGGAATATCATTTAGAGCATAGCTGTAATTAAATGTCTCGTTTCTGCCGGCAAAATCAATGTTGCGGATGTAACGGAAAAGAAGGTCATAGATATCGGATTTCTTATCCGTTTCACCCACAAGAACAAGTGAAGTCTCTTCTGGATTCATATTCATCTGTTCCATCACGAAAATTAAATAATAAGCCAGGTCTTCTGGTGCCTTGAATGGAAATGAATTAAAATAGTTTAAATGCTTACCGGCAAAGATCATCAGGTCAAACTCTTCATCACGCACATTCACAAACATTTTCCCGACCCCCATGAGGTTTTTGAAATTCACATAGAGACTTTCCATCAGAACGCTGGAAACATGGCACAATTTAGCATCTGGGAAAAACTCGTGAATGTCGTTTTTTAATTGACCGGGAATACTGTAGATATTGTAGATACCCAGGTTTTCAAGCCAGTCATAAAGGACAACATCATCCTTTTCCCGCTCCATATTGAAATCCAGATAATCTTGCTTTTCCTCCTGCGAAAACAATGCAGCGGGTATCAAGGTAGATCTGGAGTTAGCAATAATGATTCTTTTTGAATGAAAGGCATTCCGGATCCAACTAATGGAATTAATTACTTCATTAAATTGCTGACACAAGAAACCAACACCCACAAATTTATTTTTCCCGATATCCAGCAGGCTATAACTGAATTTTTTCCTTTCAACTTCAATCACCAGTGAATAGCGCTTTGAATCCTCCGGGTTGAAGGATTCGTCAAACTGGCTGAATATCTTGTCGGGAATTTCAGGCATCTTGTAAAATTATGAGAACATATCAGTGCTTATGACTTTCGAATGAAAGTCCAAATTTATAAAAGAAAGATAAACAAAATGTTCAAAAGTATTACAACGAAAAACCCAAAGATAAGGTAAGCCCAGGATTTTCGATTGGAGAATACACAGCCATAAATCATTTTCATGATGTTGTTACTGACGATGGCTTGCATTGTAGCCACCGCTACAACGTTCATTTCAACACTGAACTTCCCCTGAAAAAGGTTAATCAGGAATGGATCTATATCAGTGAGACCAACGATCAGTGAAAGTCCAGTTAAGCCAGGTGTACCATACCGTTGAAGGACAAAATAAGTGAGAAAGGAAAAAGTCACATACAGTGCCGTGAAGATAAGTGCAACCATGAATTCAAGAGGATTTTTGTCTGATTCCTGTTCCCTATTCGGGTCATTGTAATTCTTATTCCTATACAGCAGAATCGCGGTTCCTGTCAGCCCAGATACAAGAAACAGAATAATAAAATAAGGATAGACATGAAAGAACATTTCATAGGAAAAAATCAGGATCAACGCCAGAATCCGAAGATACATCATAGCAATAGAGAAGATGATAGCCGCGATGTATTGATTTTTTGCTGCGGGATTCAAGTGAATTCTCCTGGCCAATACAATGGTTGTTGCTGTGCTGCTATACAGTCCGCCCAGAATGCCGGAAATAATTATGCTTCCTCTTTTAAAAACAAATTTCTTTAGCAGGTAACTCAGATAGGAAATAGAGGAAACTACCACTACTGCAAGCCAAATCTTGTAAGGAGTCAGGCTTAAATCCTTAAAGATTGGCTCATCGGGAACGATGGGAAGGATAACGCACGCAATAATAAGGAATTTCCCAAGAGTCAGGAATTCACCTTTTTCAAATTTCTGAGAGATCTGGACGAAAGATTCCTTCATCTCTGTGAGTATCAACACCATCACGATTACCAGCATGACCAACCAGTATGGTTGTGTCATGAAGAGTGGGCCGATACAATATGTGATCAACGCAATTACGATAGTTGTAATCCCGTGATCATTATAACGTTGTATGTTAAAGAAATAGTTGATCGCCATAAATACGGCGAGAACCATTCCACCTGCCAGGAACACAAAGATGTTTCCCGGACTGATGATGTATAAGATGAAACCCAGAATACCGATAAAAGTAAAGGTCCGGTCGGTACCGAAAGTATGCTCAGGAAGTTGTTTCTGGCTGTGCTGAAGTCGCTGTGAAAGTCCGATCAGCAAAGAAAAAACTGTAACCAGCAGAAAGCTGATCATCGGTTTTGGTATGGTCGTAATTAATTCCATTTTGGGGTTTTAGCGACTGGTTGGTGCGCGTTTGTAACGTGTGCCGGCCCAAATACTTTCATTCCTGCATCTCAATAAAATCAGGAATCTCTTTCAAAAATTGATAATCCGATTTTTCATGATCAATAAAACATGCAAAATGTACCAAACCATTGGTGACAACCAGGTAGTTTACATTGAGCGTCATATTATACCGGGCCACCTGTTCAAACACATCCTGGGTGATACAAATTTCGGGTGCTTTACACTCAATTATCATGCAAGGTTTCCCTGATTTATTATAAACAACAATATCTCCTCTTTTTTGAAGGCGGTTCATTTTGATGGAAACTTCAATACCAATCAGTGATGCTGGCACATTTTTGCTCTTCACAAGATATGCAACAAAATGCTGCCTGACCCATTCTTCGGGAGTCAGAGCAATGAACTTTTTCCTGATCCCATCAAAGATTTCCTTTTTACCTCCGAAATCTCTCATGCGGAAGTCCGCTTCTGGCAAATTCAATGCTTGCATAGTCCCTGATGAAGTACAAACTTACGGAAAAATATAACAAAATGGTTACCTTTGCTTCATGTGAACGAATGACCCAGTTTAAAAACCCACTTAATAAACCACAATAGGCACATTAGTCCACAATAGAATTCAACCTATTGAAATATGAAGACAAAAAAGGAAATCGTTGAAAACTGGTTACCGAGATATACCGGAACGCCTTTGAATGAGTTTGGAGATTATATCTTACTTACGAATTTCACTAAATATTTAGACCTATTTGCCCAATGGGAAGGAGTTCCCATCATAGGGGCCGATAAAATGATGCCAAGTGCAACTTCAAAAAGGATCTCCATAATAAACTTTGGACTTGGAAGTCCAAATGCCGCTCTCATCATGGATCTTCTCAGCGCCATCAAACCCAAAGCCTGTCTCTTCCTTGGAAAATGTGGAGGACTTAAAAGGAAGAATAAACTAGGTGACCTGATTTTACCGATTGCTGCAATACGGGGGGAGGGAACATCGGATGATTATTTCCCGGTACGGGTTCCTGCCTTACCTGCGTTTAATCTTCAGAAAGTAATTTCTACAACGATTGTCGAGCATAACCGGGATTACTGGACCGGTACAGTTTACACAACCAACCGCCGGGTGTGGGAATATGACGAAAGTTTCAAATCTGACCTCCGGAAAACAAGATCTATGGCCATTGATATGGAAACTGCCACGATCTTCATGGTTGGGTTTTCAAATATGATCCCGACCGGAGCTTTATTATTGGTATCAGATCAACCCATGGTGGCCTCCGGGATCAAGACACAGGCAAGTGACAAACTTGTGAGTGAAAAATTTACGGAAGAACATCTGAGGATCGGGATCGAATCCCTCAATCACATGGCGAAACTCGGATTAACCGTGAAACACCTGAGATTTGATTAATTTATCCCTGCATGGCTTCGCGGAAGAACGAATTAAGCTTTGATGATATCATCACCAACCTGAAGAATCAGATCTATCATCCGGTCTATTTCCTCTATGGCGAAGAACCCTATTTCATTGATGTAATTTCCGATTATATTGAGCAGAATGTCCTGAACGACCTGGAAAAAGAATTCAACCAGACCATCGTTTATGGGAAAGATACCAATATCCCTACGCTTATCAGTTATGCAAAGCGCTTCCCGATGATGGCCAATTACCAGGTGATCATCGTAAGAGAAGCACAGGATCTTGATAAAGTTGAAGAGTTAATATCCTATTTTGAACAACCGCTGGATTCCACCATCCTTGTTCTTTGCTGGAAATATGAAAAGGTAGACCGCAGGAAAACAGTTTTCAAAACAGTTGAAAAAACAGGTGTAATTTATGAATCTGCTAAACTTTATGATGAAAAAATCCCGGGATGGATTACCGACTATCTGAGAAAAAGAAATTATTCCATTTCCCCTAAGGCAGCAATTCTTCTCACCGAATTCCTGGGAAATGACCTTGCCAAAGTCGTTAATGAAGTCAGCAAACTCATTATCAATATTCCTGGCGGACAAGAAATCACCGAGGAATATGTGGAGAAAAACATAGGGATCAGCAAAGATTTCAATGTTTTTGAATTACAGAAAGCTTTGGGGAAAAAGGATGTTCTGAAATCCAACCAGATCATCCTGCATTTCGCAGCAAATCCAAGAGAGAACCCGCTGGGGAAGATCATTCCATCATTATACAGCTATTTTTCAAAAATTCTGTTGTATCATTACCTTCCGGATAAATCACGAACCGTTGCTGCTGCTGCGCTTTCGGTCCATCCTTTCTTTTTGCTGGATTACCAGGCTGCTGCAGGAAATTATTCTGTTTCCAAACTGGTTTCTGTGGTTTCAATATTGCGTGAATATGATCTTAAATCGAAAGGTGTGGACAGCAACGGCACATCATTTCCTGATGGAGAGTTGATGAAAGAATTGATCTATAAGATCCTTCATTAAAAGAAAAGTTACGATTGGGCGATTTACGATTTACGAGTAAACTGAACCATTTAGGTTATGGTTACCAGAATTAGAAATCGTAATTTAAAATCAATAACTTCACTCGTAAATCGAAAATCGTAATAATCGTAAATAAATTAAGCTCTCAGTGAATCTTTTGAAAAGACATTAATAAAGGTCGACCTTGTAGTTGAACTCGGAGGAACGGTAAGTCTCTTCGATGATGGCGTGGTATTTTTCAAGAATGAATTTCCTACGGAGTTTCAGTGTCAATGAAAGTTCTCCTGATTCAAGTGTCCATTCCTGGTGCAGCAGCCTGAATTTCTTGATCTTCTCTGTTTGACCAAGTTCCTGGTTGATTCTGTTCACTTCTACTTTAAACCGATGGATGATCCTTGGATTCCTTACGGCTCTTTCATTGGAGATAAAGTTGACATGTTTAATCTCACACCAGGTTTTAAGGTAATCAAAGTTCGGGACAATCAGGGCAGCCGTGTACTTCCGGTTTTCTCCAATCACCATTATTTGTTCGATGAAGGGTGATTGCTTAAATTTTTGTTCGATGACTTGCGGAGCGACATATTTTCCGGTGGAAGTTTTGAAAATTTCCTTTTTCCGGTCAGTGATCCGGAGGTATTTTCCATCTTCGATCGCACCAATATCTCCGGTATGAAACCAGCCATCCGGATCGATCACATCCCGTGTTCTTTCAGGCCTGTTGTAGTATCCCAGCATGATGTTGGGGCCTTTGCAAAGTATCTCACCATCTTCTGCAATCCTGACTTCCACTCCAGGAAGAATTGGTCCCACCGTACCGAATTTCATACCTCCCGGTTTGAATGTATACACGGCGATAACAGGAGAAGTCTCTGTAAGGCCATATCCTTCCATTACATAAATTTTTGCAGCCCAGAAAAGACGGGCCAGACGGGGATGCAGAGAAGCTCCGCCGGAGACAATAATTTTCACATTATTGCCTAAGGATTTTCTCCATATTCTGAAAACGAGTAAGTTTGCAATCCATATCTTGACTTCGTAGTACCAGCCGTTGGCATGGTCCAGCTCAAACTTGTGTCCCTGGCGTAAAGCCCAGAAAAAGAGGATCCGCATCGGTCCTTTAAGTTTTCTTCCCCTGGCAACGATTTTGTCGTAAATTTTCTCCAGAACCCTCGGAACAGTAGCAAAAGTATGGGGTTTTACTTCCCGGATGTTCTCCCCAAGTTTATCAAAGCTTTCAGCATAATAAATTGACATGCCATAAGATTGAAAAAGGTAGTTGAGCATGCGTTCGTAAACATGGCATAGCGGTAAGAAACTCAACACCCTGTCAGTCGTTCCAAAATTCCGGATTTCAGCGCAGGTACTGAAATTAGACACGAAGTTCTGATGCGAGAGCATGACTCCTTTAGGCCGGCCTGTAGTGCCGGAAGTATAAATGATAGTGGCAAGATCTGCTGGTTGAATAGATTTCTTGATATTTTCAAATTCCTCCAGATTTGAAAACTTTTTCCCAAGTTCCACGATTTCTTTCCATTGCCTGAGCCCTTTGACTTTTTCAATAGAATACATAGTATCAGCAGAATGATTTTCCGGCAATACTTTCCTTATTCTCTGATAAATAGCGTTGTTGGATATGATGATCAGTTTTACCTGGGCATCATTGAGTATGTATCGGTAATTTTCTTCACTCAGGACAGGATAAAGAGGAACCTGCACAGCACCAACCTGCATAATACCCATATCGAAAAAATTCCATTCCGGACTGTTGGTCAATATTGTGGCAATCCTATCTCCTTTTCTAATCCCAAGCGACAGCAGTCCAAGGCTTAGCTGATCGGAATATGAGACATAATCGCTTGCCGAATATTTTTGCCAGATGCCATCTTTCTTATAATTTAATGCATCAGTTTTGGAAGAATACTTATTGGCGTACAGCTCCAATAAATCGAAGAGTCGTCTGATCGGTTCCATTCTAAACTAAGACTATTATCTTTTTCGCTATTTGTTATGGTTCATCGCAAGAATGTATTCTTTCAGTTACCATTCTTTTTAACCACATTAGACAAATTAGGCCACAATAGAAAATACAACTATTTGAATACAAAAACTTCTTCCAAAACATAAAGGGATCAACACCTTGTACCATTTTGCCATTCTACCATTTTACTATTTGCTGTTATCGAACAGCTTTGCAATCAAATCCCCGTATTTACGTGTAATGAACTTACGTTTTAATTTCAATGTGGGGGTTATTTCTCCTGATTCAAAAGCCCATTCAGCATCCATGAGGAAATACTTTTTTATTTTCTCGGTTTCACCAAAAAAGGCATTGAATTTATCCACTTCCTGTTTAATACGTTTCAGGATGCGCGGCAGTTTGATCATCTCAGAGTTTGTTGTGTATTCCACTTCTTTCACTTCGCACCATGCGCGCAGAAAAGTAAAATCGGGAACAATGAGTGCAGCGGCAAATTTCTGATTTTCCCCAACTACGATAAGCTGATCGATAAATAGTGATTCCTTAAATTTATCCTCAATAAGCTGAGGACTTACATATTTCCCAAAAGAGGTTTTGAAGAGTTCTTTTTTACGCCCCGTGATCCTAAGCTGACCTTCTGGTTCAATGACCCCGATGTCGCCTGTATGAAACCACCCCTCATGATCGATCGCTTCCTTGGTCATCTGTTCTTCGCGATAATATCCTTTCATAACACAAGGGCCTTTGCATAAGATTTCGCCATCTTCAGCAATTTTCACGGTAACTACTGTCAGAGGACGTCCGACGGTACCAAACTTCATACCATTTCTGCTGAGATCACCGACTGAAATAACCGGAGAGGTTTCGGTGAGGCCATATCCTTCTATGACATAAATGCCGGCTGCCCAGAAAAGTCGTGCCAAACGAGGTTGCAAGGCGGCTCCTCCCGACACCATGATTTCAAGTTTTCCGCCAAGGGCTTCCCGCCATTTTACGTAGACCAGCTTGTCGTAGATTTTTCGTTTCAGTTCATAAAACCATCCGTTTTGGCCATCCAACTCATACCTTAAGGCAAGGTGCAAAGCCCAGAAATAGATCCAGCGTTTTACCCCTTTTAACTTGTGTCCGGCTGCAAAAAGTCTATCATAAATCTTCTCAAGCAGCCTGGGAACGGTGGATAAAATATTGGGTTGAACATCTTTCATGTTATCCGTGATTGTTCCCAGGTTTTCAGCATAATAAACAGAAATCCCGAGGTACTGATAAAGATAATTCAACATTCTTTCATACACATGACAAAGCGGTAAGTAGCTGATAGCTTTCGCTTCTTCTCCAAAGGGAGGAATATAGGCCACAGCAATAAAATTGGAAATAATATTCGAATGGGTAAGCATCACACCTTTTGGGTTACCGGTTGTACCGGAAGTATAAATTAGTGTCGCCACATCGTTTCCGGTAATCTGAGCTTTTATTGCTTCCAGTTTATCTTTATCGGCATTCGCCCTACCAAGGTCCGTCAATTCGGTCAGGTGCCTGAGTTCATGATGGTCTTTATAAGTGAAGATATCCTTAATTGACGGTATTTCCGGAAGGATATGCTTGATCTTCCTGAGAAGTTCCATTCCTGAAACAAAGACATACTTGACTTCCGCATGACTCAGGATATAAATGTAGTCTGATTCACTTATGGTAGGATAGATCGGAACATGAATGGCTCCAACCTGGAGAATGGCCATGTCAATAAAATTCCACTCTGCCCGATTTGGACTGATCTGAGCAATCCGGTCGCCTTTCTGAACACCCATTGCCAGAAATCCGTAACTTATGTTATCAACAATTTCAATGTATTCCTTTATGCTGTATTTTACCCAACTGCCATTTTCTTTAGCAGCCAAAACATCTTCTTTGGGCTTGAATGAAGAAACATAATGCGGAAGAATATCAAATATCCTTTTGATTTCCATATCCTTAATAATTTATGTAAAAGTAAGAAAATTAGAGCATCGGAAAGTTAAAAGTGGGCACCTTGTTAACTCGTCAACTCGTCAACTTATCAACTTTCGACTTTTTGACTTTCAGCCTTCTGTCCTGTTAAAATGCATAGAACTGGCTTGCGCGGTGGGCATAATTACGAGATCGTTGATGTTCACATGGTCGGGAAGCGTGGTGACATAGTAAATCACCGATGCAACATCTTCAGGTTTCAGCGGCTGAAATCCTTTGTACACATTTTCAGCGCGCTGCTTATCACCGTGAAAACGAACCAATGAAAATTCAGTTTCAGCCGCTCCGGGAGAAATCTGTGTAACTTTTATTCCATGAGGAAGGAGATCGATCCGCATTCCTTTGGTTAGGGAATCTACAGCATATTTAGTAGCGCAATAAACATTTCCGTTCGGATAAGTCTCTTTCCCGGCAATTGATCCGACATTCACAATATGACCTTTTCTATTGACAATCATCATTGGAGCTACGGTACGGGTCATATATAATAACCCCTTGACGTTGGTGTCGATCATTTTTTCCCAATCCTCGTAATCGCCTTCCTGGATTGGTCCGAGACCGGAAGCCAGCCCGGCATTGTTGATCAGAACATCAATTTTTTTCCATTTTTCCGGAAGACTGAAAATTGCATTTTCGACATCATCCTTCACCCTGATATCAAAGCAAAGCGGCATGACATCAATCATATTTACCTTTTTGAGTTCTGTTGCCAACTCTTCCAGCAAGTTCCAGCGGCGACCGGTAATGATCAGATCATGACCATTTTGTGCAAACAGCGTTGCAGTTGCTTTCCCAAACCCACTGGTAGCACCGGTAATTAAGACAATTTTTATCATCGTAACATTTTTTAATGCGGAGCCACCAGGACGCGAAAATATTTCCTTGTTCTCTGGGACTTAGTAGTGACTTTCATCTTTTTATTTCCCTGGATATTTATATTTCTGTTTCAAAACAAATTTCCTGATTCCACCACTCAAATATACATAATTCAACTACCAGCCAGACAATACACTAAATACCATTTTTTTTCGCAAACTATATGAATTGTAATGTTTCATGATGCCCAGACAGGAATTCAAACTACTGATAAAATATGCTTTGTCCTCTTTTGCCGGTTTGTAGTTTCTGCAATTTCATTTTGTCATATCATGGCAGGATAAAAATTGCCTTTGGTCCGATTGACAAAATAAATACAATACTAGCGGTTTTGTTTTTTTTCCCCTGTACGGGAACAATATCAATAGAAACAACCGAGTCGCCAAACATACATTTTCACGCAGAGATTAATGTTGTTGATGCCCTATCGAAAAAAGAATGACGCACCATTCTCACATCTCAGAAGTAGGATTTCAGATCTGAGATGTGAGGGGCAAGATGCGAAATGCAAGATCAGTACCACCGCCACCGGACAGGTTACTAAGTTCCTGCCAGGTCGACAATTATCCAACAGGTGCTCCGCGACCTGTCGTGTCGCGGATTCAAATAAATTAATTGTCTCTGACGCAGCGGGCGGAGTAGCCGTACGCTTTGCCGTAGCTGCCGAACATGCTGCTCCCTCCACTTTCGAAGCGCAGGCACCAGCTGTAAGTAGCATCGGACTGCGTACTACTCCAGTAGAAGCCGTAAGAGCCGCGAGAAAGCAGTGAACCATCGTTTATCTTCAGGCACCCGGCAGCATGCATTTTTAATCCGGAGCCCCACGGGCCAGTCCACGTAGTCCAGCCGCCGATATTGTCAACATTATACCATTCGGTATAAGTCGGGATATGCCAGATGGTGCCTAATTCGATGTTGCACGGGTCGTTGGCAGCAACCCAATCGGAGGGTTCGCTGATACTGCCAATCCAGGTGGTGGCAGGCGTTCGGGTGGTTCCATCATGTTTATACCCCTGTTTACGGTTAAATTGCCAATACCAGCCTGCAGAAGCTTCGGTTGCATCGCTCACGGCAGTTGCCTGGTGGTCAGAGCCAAGATTGCTGGTTATCCAGCATTTTGTAAGTTCACCAGGAATTCCGTTCACAGTGCCATATACAACTGTTTTATTTACAGGCGCAACACCGCCTGAAACCACGTGGTTGATACTGATGGTTAACCCGCAGGCAAAAGCAGGGATGGGTGTCATTGAGTTCCAGGCCATTCCATTGTAAAGATTCAACGATTTTTCATCGGTATTGTAAATAATCAATCCTTCGGCAGGAGATGCAATCGTGTTTCGCTGAACTGTGGTCATTCGTGGGAGCACAACGCCTTTGTTGTTGAATTTCACATCCAGTCCTGCCGATGGATCAGGCTGGCTGCTATCAGAATTAATTCCAACCTGTGCTGAAAGTTGAAAGGTTATTGACAAAAAGATTGCCAGAATGGCTGTAATAAGTAAATGCTTTCTCATATGAAGCCGGGGTTTAATAAAGTGTTTGATTAAGTAGCTTTTAAAATGTAAAAGTACAAAATTTATCACAATCAGGGAAAAATCATAATTCAGATTTCAGATTTCAGAATGCAGAAAAAAGACAAAATATAATTCTGAATTCTGAATTCCTTCATTCTCAAAGAAAAAATGCGCAGCAAGCTACGGGGGATCTGTCTAAAATGCCTTAGGCAGGTAAACGGGGAGATAGGTTTACCCTCCGCCTTCGGCGGGATTGCTCGACTTACAAACTTCAATGCACTCCGTTTTTGAAATTTGAGGCTCCCGAATAAACATGGAAATAGAAGGGGAAAAAAGTAACATCTCAAAGCCGGGTATGACAAATGTGGCGAAATTACCAATGAGTTTGTTTGCCAGTTTTAAAGGTAAACCAAAGAGGCGATTCGAAATAAAAAATACATGAAAAGAATATCACCTTTTGCAGGAAAGGAGTTGGTCGCTGAATTAGTAGTAATCCTGAATATCTATCATTCCTGCTTGTTTGGAACTTTTGCAGGTTGTTTACTTCTTGCCGGAGAATCATCATTATTTTCAATCCTTGGTTTAGCTGGCTTGATCGGTTGGTTTTTTTGCGGTCCGCCTGATGGAGTGGCGACTGGTGTTGTTTTTTCCTGAGCCTGGGGCAGAACCTGGCCTGATTCTCCGCTACCTGATGAGTTGTATTTGTCTTCCAGGATCCTTTTGGTTGGTTTGGATGGTTTAGGGATTACGCTTTCCGCTGAAGGTTTATTCGGATCAGGCAAAGTTGATGGATGAATCCCAACCACCAACTGATTATTTTCATAATACAGTCCCTCACCGTTTGTTTTTGTATCAGCATCATTGTGCAACCCTCTGGCCATATTGCGAGTGTATCCGGCATCGATTAATTCTTGTGACGGAATGGGATGTTCATATCCTGCTCTTTTGCCGACTGCAATGTAACTTACTGTTACAGTACTCTTGCCATCATTATTTTCAACAACTGAAAATCCGGATTTCGACACTTCGGAGAGGTACACACCATTGGAATTACCCATTGGTGTTACCGTGACCACGACAGGTGCTTCGGAAGATACTGAAGCTGTGAAAGCCGGGTCAAATGGAATACTTGCCTTGCCACTGGACAGGGTGGCATAGCCGCTGGTCTGGATGGTAACATCGGTTGATACATTGGTGTATAGAACCGTATTGATGCCGCTCCCGTTTTCCTGGAGGTGAACATCCAAATTGTTTTTGTAAACCGGGCCATTCGAGAACATCGCATAATTTTCCCCTTCTGCATAAATGCCGTAAACCTTTCCATGAATATCGGCTCCAAGCAGATCACCCCATGCACCAAGACCAATTCCGGTATTAGCCTGTGTGCTTTTACCGGTCCCACTGGTATAACTTGAAAAATATCCGCCATAACCCGTGCCTGCGCTGTTCTTATACCCGAGCGATCCCCAGTAGGCCCCTCCCTGGTATGCACCCAAAATCCCTCCACAACGAATAAAATCGTTGTAATTGAATCCGGCAGTACCGAATGAGTATTGATCACCCCAATAGGAATATCCCTTCATGGCAGTGTTACTGGTATATTCACCATAACCTGTCCCTGCATTTTCAATGGAACGGGTTCTGAATGCAAATAGAGCTGACTGACCGTCACCATCAACATCTTGTTCACTATGATAAAAATAACTGGCGTAAGAATTATTACATCCAAGTAAATTAAAGGTATTGGCATCACGATGAACATCCAGAAGAGAAGAAGGTGTGTTAGTGCCAATTCCGACATTACCCCCACCCGACTGAAGGATCAATGGATTAGCGCCGGCAAAGGTGCCAATGCTAAAATAGGCATTTGATGGCGTATTATCATGGTTCCAGATAAGGAATCCTTTATTGCTTTCACCCTGTCCAACATACAACAGAGCATTATTATTATCATCGCCGATAGAGACATTCGTTCCTGCTGTATAAGAACTGATGGGTATTCCGAAGGCACCAGTATAACCGGGAGCGATCTTTGCAACATGGAACAAGGCAGCAGGCGATGTGGTCCCGATTCCTACTTTACCGCCTGTTGCAGCATCCCCCTGTAATATCAATGGATTCAAACCACCATATGTAGCGATATTAAAATAGGCATTGGATGGAGTAGAACTGTACTGCCAGCTTAAAAGCCCTGTATTGCCTTCACTTTGGCCAATATACATAACAGCAGGGCCATTGTCATCTCCAATAGATACATTGGTGCTCGAAGTCCAAATGTTGATGGGTCTTCCGAACACCGCAGTAAGACCAGGACTTTCTTCGGCAACATGGAACAATGCAGCAGGAGATGTGGTTCTGACCCCCACCTTACCGCCGACTTCCTGAAGAATCAAATTATTAGTTCCATTATAGGCACCGACACTAAAAAAAGCATTTGAAAGGGTTGTCTGATATCGCCAGAGCAGGAATCCCTTGTCTGATGCACTCTGGCCAACATACAATACTGCATCAGCATTGTCATCGCCGATGGCTACATTCGTACCACTAGAATAACCATTTATAAGAGTTCCGAATGATCCTGTAAAACCAGGACCATTTTCCGCAACATGAAAATTGGAAGCGGGAGATGAAATTCCGATACCCACTTTTCCCAGGTTGTAATAAATACTGGTTCCATTGTTCAGCCACTGGCCGGCATTGCTGCCTGTCAGGAGCCAAACCGGTAAAATGGATGTACCGGCATTATAGTATAAACCAGGTACACCATCAGTCTGAAAGACTATTAGCCCTGTAGCAGGGGTGATTATGGCATTTCGCTGGGCCAGGGTCATCCTGGGCGCCAACATGCCTTTTAAAGTGCTTTTTACATCCAGCATCGCTGAACTATTTGGAGCGCTGCCATCGGTGTTAATTCCAACCTGTGCTGAAAGTTGAAATGTTA
>CAIWTA010000108.1 GCA_903915465.1 uncultured Bacteroidales bacterium
GAAGAGTCAGAGGATATTCTCGAAGACCTTTCGCAGGCGCTTGACTTAGTTTAATTCTTCTTTCTCATTCAGAACAATTACAATGCTTTTTCTTTTCTGAAAGAACGTTTGATAAAGAAAGAAACCATGGAATAGGGCTGAAAAATTTCAGCTTCTCAGTAAATTTGAAACTTCACTCACATTTCCATGAAAGTTATCAATCTTCAAATTTTCGTACTTTTCATACTTTCTGTATCATTTCTCCTTCTTGTTTCTCCCATCTGTTCCAATGGCCAAAAAGTAGCCCTCGTTCTGAGTGGAGGCGGATCACGGGGTGCAGCACATATCGGAGTGATCAAAGCCCTCGAACAAAATCATATTCCTATCGATTATATTGTCGGTACGTCCATTGGAGCAATTATCGGTGGCCTCTATGCAATAGGTTATACACCCGAAGAAATGGAATCACTTATTAATTCCGAACAGTTTCAGCACTGGGCTTCAGGTCTGGTAAATGAACAATACATATTCTATTACCGGAAAGAAGACCCAAATGCCTCCTGGGTGTCCCTTGATTTCAACCTGAAAAAGAAACTTACTTCCCAACTACCCACAAACCTTATCTCACCTGAAGAAATGGATTTTTCTTTTATGGAGATTTTTGCCAGAGGAGCGGCAGCCAGTCATTATGATTTCAATCGGTTAATGGTTCCTTTCCGATGTGTAGTTGCCGATGTAGATTCTTCTCAGGCATTAGTCCTTCGAAAAGGAGATTTGAGCAGCGCTGTACGAGGGTCTATGACCATCCCTTTTGTGTATAAACCTATCACCATTGATGGAAAATTGGTATTTGATGGAGGTATGTATGACAATTTCCCGACAGATGTTGCCATTCGGGAATTTTGTCCACAGGTTATTATCGGAAGCAGGGTAGCCGAACGATACAGCAAACCCGATAGGGACGATGTAGTTTCACAGCTACAAACCATGTTGATGAATCGCCAAAGTGATACTATTCTTTTCCAAAATTCTGTGATGATTGTTCCGGATCTTGTAAAATCCAATATTTTTAGCTTTGACAGGACACGCGAATATGCTGATAGCGGATATAACGCCGCATTAAGGAAAATGATCGCCATAAGGAAACTCGTAAAAGACAGCATAAGCAGCGAGCAACTTGCAACGAAAAGGGCTATATTCAAAAAACTGGCACCTCTTCTCATTTTTGATTCAATAATAATAAATGGCTTAACCCCTGCTCAATCGCAATACGTCAGGCAACTCATCAAACATGAGAAGCATCTTATGCCTGTTGAAGAAATGAAAAAAGTGTACTTCCGAATCATTGATGAAGGTTTTATTAAGACCATCTACCCCAGAGCAAAATACAACTTCATTTCCGGCTATTACGATCTTTACATTGATATCCAGAAAACAGATAACTTCAATGCCCAGTTTGGAGGAAATGTTTCAATTGGCTCAAACAGTGAAGGGTTTTTGGAACTCAGATACAAATACCTGTGGACTAATGCCTTACATTTATTTGCCAATGGTTACTTTGGCCGGTTTTATAATTCATTTAAGGCAGGCATCAGAATAGATTTCAATTCAAAACTGCCGTGGTTTGCTGAATCAAATTATACATACAACAACTTTGATTATTTCAGGAACACTACCTATTTTTTTGATGATAAAACCCCCTCCTATATCATTCAAAGAGAATATATTGGGGACTTAAAAATTGGAATCCCTGTGACCAATAAAGGAAAATTGATTCTTGCGATTAATTATGCATCCACAGATAGCAAATATTACGAACAGAACACCTTTTCACGAACAGATACTGCCGACCAGACAATTTTTGACTTCGTTGCGCCTCAATTGTGTTTCGAATTAAACAACCTTAATCGTAAACAATATGCCAGTGCAGGCGCTCTCTTCAGGATAGGAATCGGATACCTGACCGGCAGGGAGAATGATCTTCCTGGTTCCTTGTCGACCCAAAATCAACAATCTATTCAATTCCATCAATGGTTTTTCCTTAAATTTCTGTGGGATAATTACTTTCAGACTTTGGGGCCTGTGAAGCTTGGATTTTACGCAGAAGGCTTGATCTCGAACCAAAATTTGTTTAACAATTATACATCTTCATTTATTTATTCGTCTGCTTTCCAGCCACTTCCAGAAATGCAAACATCCATGCAACCAGCTTTCATGGCAAATAATTTTTTGGGAGCAGGACTTAAAGCGGTTGTTAAAATTTACAAAAAAATCGAACTTCGGCTCGAAGGCTATATTTTCCAACCTTATAAGGCCATTATGAAAGATCCGATCAATCAGGGTGTAGTGTATGGACCTGCTTTCAGTGATCATTCTTATCTGGCTTCCACTTCAATAATTTATAATACTTTTCTGGGACCTTTAAAGCTCGGAGTGAATTATTATGATAAAATGCCCGATGCGTTTAGCGTTAATCTTAACTTTGGCTATATCCTGTTTAACAAGCGGGCTTTGCCTTAACATAAATGTATTGCAAAAAATGTCAATAATTCTTGTCCACTCAGACATCTAAGACTGCCGGGTTGCACCAAATTTTTTTATATCCAAAATTATTGCTAAATTTGCATTGGTCATTACCATCGTACCGAAACTTTTTCGGACACTAATTCACTTATTTTATATACAATCTGCTAAAAACCAGCAATGGAAAATCTTACGAACGCAAATCAGATTCCACAATCGGAAGAGAACATCAACATGAAGGAGGCCTCTTTTGAGGTCTCTGCAAATGAAATTGAAACAGAAAGCAACACTGATTCTGAGCAACAGGGACTGACATCTTCCGATGAAATCCAGTACCAAGAGATCACAACAGAACCGGAAATTATCAGCAACCTTGTCGACCTAGCGGAAGAGCAAAAAGAAGAAACCCTAACCGATAGTGGTGGTGAATCTTTCCCCGAAGAAGAAGAAGAAGAAAAGATTGTTATTCATTATGCTGATGATCCTCCTGAATTGAAGGACGAACATGCCGATGATGACTTTGCAGAGCATGTTGCAGAACAAGAAGTGCAAGAATCGGAGGAGAATTTTGATTCCTCGAGCAGGGAGCATCTGGTAGAACTTCTCGAAAAGGCAGTTACTGAAACTGACATTAGTTCTGTTAAGAACAGGATTGCATTGATCAAAGTTGCATTTCTTAAGAAAAAGAAAGAAGAGAACTTACAGAAATACGAAATAATCGCAGAAGAAGGCGTCACTAAAGAAGAGAACGTTGTAACAGAAGATCCGCTTGACGTCAGATTCAATGAATTTTTCACTATTTATAAAACAAACAAAGCAAAGTATACTGAAGAACAGGAAAAGCTTAAACTTGAAAACCTGAAAAAGAAGAAGCAGATCCTTGACGAACTGCGTCTCCTGGTTAATTCTGAGGAAACCCTGAAAAAAACATATGACGAATTCAAAACCCTTCAGGAAAGATGGAAGGGAATTGGTATGGTTCCCCGTACCGAAATCAACGACCTTTGGCAGAATTATCACTTCCTTATTGAGAAATTCTTTGACAAAGTAAAACTTAACAAGGAACTTAAAGATCTTGATCTTAAGAAGAACCTTGAAGCCAAGATCTCGTTGTGTGAGAAGACAGAAGAACTTTTGCTGGAAACATCACTCCTGAAATCCTTTAAAAAACTTCAGAAATACCATGAAGAATGGAAAGAGTTAGGTCCCGTTATTGCTGATAAAAAAGATGAGATCTGGGAACGATTTAAAAATGCCACCGACAAGATTAATGAACGTCGGCGCGAACATTATGTTAAAGTTGAAGAAGAACAGCAGCAAAACCTTGAAACTAAAATTGCCCTGTGTGATCAGGCTGAAGAACTCCTTGGATTGAACAATGAAAACATTAAGGAATGGCAGGAAAGTACAAACAAGGTCAATGAGTTATTGAAAATCTGGAAGAGTATAGGTCCGGTTCCTCAAAAATTCAATGCTGAGATCTGGAATAGGTTTAAAACTTCCTTGGACGGATTTTTTGCTGTGAAGAAAGAATTTTTTGATAAATTGAAAGATCAACAAATCAACAACTTTAACCTTAAAGTTGAGCTCTGCCTGCAGGCTGAAGGGTCAAAGACAAGTACGGACTGGAAGAAAACCACCAACGACCTGATCAGGTTGCAGAATGAATGGAAAAAGGTTGGTCCCGTTCCGAAAAAACATTCTGATAAAATCTGGAAACGGTTTCGCATTGCCTGCGATGAATTCTTCTCCGCCAAATCTTCTTATTTTTCCACTTTGCAATCATCAGAAGAGGAAAATCTTACCAAAAAAAGAGACCTTCTTCAACGATTGAAAGACCACCAATTTGGGGAAGATAAAAATGAAAACCTTGAGGCATTAAAAGGATTCCAGCGTGAATGGACTGAGATCGGCCATATTCCAATCAAAGAAAAAGATAAATTGCAGAACGAATTCAGGCTGATCATTAATGAACATTTTGACAGACTAAAAATCAAACCTGCTGAAATATCCACACTGAACTACCAAACGCATGTTGAGTCGTTAAAACATGACCCGCAGGCAAAACGCATGATTGGTAAAGAAAGAGAGCTCTTAAGTGTGAAGATCGGCAAAATGAAAGAAGACATCAACCTCTGGGAAAACAATATTGGCTTTCTTGCCAACTCAAAAAATGCGGTCCTGCTGAAAGAAGAATTTACTAAGAAGATTGAAAAAGCCAAGGGTGATGTGAAAGTGATGGAGGCCAATCTGAAACTTCTTAAGACAGAATAATAATCCATGAGGTAATTTATCCCATGTCAGGCAACTCTTTCGGCAAAATGCTTGTACTGACTACCTTCGGGGAATCACACGGCAAAGCGGTGGGGGGTATTCTTGATGGATTCCCTTCCAATATTCTTATTGACCTGGATTTTCTTCAGACTGAGTTGAACAGACGTCGGACCGGGCAATTGCTTTTTTCTTCTGCTCGCAAAGAGGATGACCGGATCGAAATCCTTTCCGGAATATTTGAAGGAAAATCTACTGGTGCACCAATTGCCTTCCTTGCCCATAACATCGATCATAAACCTGAAGATTACGCGCAATTGAGAGACACTTATCGCCCTTCTCATGCAGATTTCACTTATGAGCAGAAATATAAAATCCGTGATTATCGCGGTGGAGGCCGTTCATCGGCCAGGGAGACCCTGGCAAGGGTTGCTGGAGGTGCTTTTGCAAAACAATTTCTTAGCATAAAGGGGATTTCAGTGACGGCCTATGTGAAACAGATCGGCCAGTATTCATTACCCAATAACTTTATTCTCCATGAATTATCCGGGATCTCCAAAAGTGAGATTGGATGCCCGCATCCCGAGACCGAGTTAAAAATAATTGATCATCTTAAAGAAATTAAATCGAAAGGCGACACGGTTGGTGGCATTATTTCGTGTATCATCAAAGGAGTCCCAGTTGGACTTGGAGAGCCGGTTTTTGACAAGATTCAGGCTGATCTTGCCAAAGCCATGTTAAGCATCAATGCAGCACATGGATTTGAATATGGTTCCGGGTTTGCCGGTGCCGCAATGAAAGGTTCAGAAAACAATGATCTTTTTGTTCAGAAAGATGGGAAAATTGTGACTGCAACAAATTCATCAGGTGGAATTCAAGGTGGGATATCCAATGGGAATGACATAGAATTTAATGTCGCATTTAAACCTGTTCCAACCTTGATGATGGACCAGGAAAGCGTAAATACTAAAGGAGAAAAGGTAGTTCTGAAAGGGAAAGGTCGTCATGACGTATGTGTCGTCCCCCGTGCAATGGTGATCGTTGAGGCGATGGCCGCCCTGGTCATTGCTGACCATGTGCTCAGATGGAAACAATGGGAAGGATGACTATATTGATCGTTAAATTAATGGTTCCTGCTGGCTCAGACAATGAAAAGAACCAAGTCCCCAGATGATCTCGACCGAATCAATTCCTACCGTTTTCCTGTCAGGAAAACATTCCTCAATAATTGACATTGCCTGGTCATCCTCCTTACAGCGGTATAAAGGAACTATTACCGCGTGATTTGAAATGTAAAAATTTGCATAGGAAGCAGGTAATCGCTGGCCTTGAAAAACAACAGGAGTAGGCATTGGCAGTTCTGCAATGTCCAATTGTTTCCCATTCAGGAGTCGCATGGTTTTAAGCATCTTCAGATTTTCCTTGAGAATCCTGTGGTTAGGATCGCTTTTATCGGTTTCTACTACTGTCAAAACCGCATCCTCTCTGAAAAACCGTGTGATATCGTCAACATGGCCATTTGTATCATCTCCGTCAATACCTTCCCCCAACCATAGTATTTGTTCTGCTCCATAATATTGATAAAGATAATTTTCAATCCTTGCCTGGTTCAACAGTGGGTTACGGTTCTCATTGAGAAGACAAGCGGCTGTCGTCAATATGGTACCTTTCCCATTAAATTCAACTGCACCACCTTCCATAACGATACCAGGGTAATACACTGGTACGCCAAGTTGCATTCCGATAATTCCCGGGATTTGTTCATCCAATTCATGAGGATATTTCTCTCCCCAGGCATTGTAATTCCAGCTGACAATGATCTTAGGTTCTTTCGCTGTTTTATTTACCAGAAAGGCAGGGCCATAATCCCGGCACCAGGCATCATTCGTTGGATGAATATAAATATCAATATTCGCTAAATCCAAATGCAAGGCCTTCAATTCCCTGTAAACGCTATCCCTTAGTTCACTGTTTCTTACATTGATACATACTTTTTCTCCTTTAGAGAGCACTCCGATAAACTGGTTGTAAAAAGGAAAAATCTGAGCGAGCTTGTCCGGCCACGAATAGGAATCAACATGCGGGTAACTAAGCCATGTAGCGTTGTGCTTCTCCCATTCAGCCGGAAAACGGTATCCTTGTTCTTTTGGTGTATTTTGATTTTCGAGTTGCTCCATCAACATTCCTGGCTAATCATCAATGTATCGGTTCATCATCGGTCCGTAAGTATCGATTCGCCGGTCGCGTAAAAATGGCCAGTGAACCCGGGCTTCATCAATCGTCTCAAGATCCAATTCTTCTACATGGATTTCTTCCTGGTCATGGGTTGCCTCATATAACACTTCTCCATATGGATTTGTTATAAAAGAGCCACCCCAAAAGTTCATGTTCCCTTCTTTCCCGGTTCTGTTAACAGCTACTACAAAGACTCCATTTGCGATGGCATGACTTTTTTGCATTGTTTGCCAGGCGTGATACTGCTGTCGTCTTGTTGATTCTTCCGTGGAATCTGACCACCCAATTGCTGTAGGGTAAAATAACACTTCTGCTCCCATCAGACTGGTAATTCTTGCAGGTTCGGGGTACCATTGATCCCAACATATTAAGACACCAATCCTGCCATATTTTGTACAAAAAACAGAATAACCGGTATCTCCGGGTGTAAAATAAAACTTCTCATAATAGCCAGGATCATCGGGAATATGGTTTTTCCGGTATTTACCAAGAAATGTTCCGTCAGCATCCAAAACTGCAACTGTATTATGGAAAATACCTCTGGTTCTTTTCTCGAAAAGAGAGGCCAGGATGACAACATTCAGTTCTTTGGCAAGGTTCATGAAGGAGTTCGTAACAGAACCGGGGACAGGCTCTGCAAGCAAGAAATGATCATAGTTTTCTTCCCAACAGAAATAAGTGGAGGCGAAAAGCTCCTGTAAGCAGATGATTTGAGCTCCCTGTGCGGCTGAAATCCTGATCAAACCAATAGCTTTGTCAATGTTTGCCTGCTTGTCAGAACTACAGGTCATCTGGATAAGTCCGGCTTTAATTTTCCTGTGCTCCACGATTCATCAATTAAAAATTAAAAAAGAATTTTTTACAAAATTTCTTTCCGTCATGAAGAATTTCAAGAAGGTAAATTCCCCTTGAAAATGATCCGTAAGAGATCACTTTTCGCTCTTTTTGAATCATTCCGGTTGGTGAGCCTTCTACTTTTTTCCCCGACATGTTATAGAGGTTCATCGAGGTTAGCTGCGGTTCGTTAAAATCATAGAAAACTATTAATCTGTTGGTTTCTTTATCCTGGTAAACGTCAATTTCATTATTCAGCTCATGTCGGTTAACTGAAACTGAATAATCCAGTGAAAGGTTATCTAAATACAGCGTGGTTCCAGGGTGCATGCCCGTTTCCTGAGCTGTTGATACGGCAAAAATGTTCATGCTGTCAGGCTCTTCCGCCAACGTATATTCGATCCATACAGAGAAAGGTGTCCAGTCAGGAACTGTCACTTTTGAGGAAAAAAATGTACCGCCAATTGTATCCCTGGTACCGCTCTGGTTTTTGTAAAGCAGCATAGCCAGCACACATGAATCGCCTCCCTGGGGAAGGTATTTGTAGTAGCCTTGCAAATGGGTCGGATGATCGCTGATCGGAACACCTCCAACAAGATTGTACGTTCCTGCAGCAACATTGACTGTAAGATTTCCCAATGTTATAAACCCCGGAATATCCATGGGAGGAATACTGAGATGTTTGGTTTCAAGTTTGACTGAATAATTACCGGATTCGTGGTCCGTACTTTTGCTCACAACAGCAACACCGATGAAAGGAATTGTAGCGACTTCCTGGTTCGGCGTATCCCAATAGAGCGGATCCTCATATGTATTGTGGTTAACCCATGATTCAAAGTCACCATTTGGGACAACTGTCTGTGAACAAATTACTGATGTAATAAAGAATCCTATCAGGGTAAATAGATAATAAAATCTGCTCATGTGTTTAATTTTAATGAATTCCATCCTTTTTAATTAAGTGCTGTGCCAAGGCAGTAAAGATAAAACTAAAATTAATTTTACCTTTGATAAAATTTCTTTTCATGTATTTCCGGAAGTTCATCACCGGGCTGTTATCCCTTTTGTTTCTCTTTCTCTCTTCTGCTGTAATTGCAGAAAGAACATTGTCAGATACCTGTGCAAAGAATTTTAGCAAGAAAGCTGAAAAAATTTATGCAGAAGGAATCAACTATTTTAAGAAAGGAAATTTTACAGAAGCTGCAAAAAGCATGAAAGATGCTATCAAGGAAGAATCAGATTTCGTGGATGCCTATTACGTCCTGGGTTTAATCAATTTTAAGAAGACAAATTCGAATTTCAAGGAAGCACGGCGAAATTTCCTTAAGGTACTGGATTTGTGTCCTGGTTATGACATTGAAACCTACTATTACCTTGGAGAGATATCTTATGGAAATGAGCAGTATGATTCGACCATGACCTATTTGAATAAATTTCTTTCAGATGTTGATAAAATCAAGTCCGATAAAAATTATAATCGTGCAATGGTGCTTTTCCAATATTCAAAGTTTTATATTGAAATTACCAGTCATCCTGTACCTTTCGAGCCCAAAGTCGTGGAGGGAATATCCACTTTTCAGGATGAATATCTCCCCATCCTCTCTCCTGACAACCAGATGGCGTTGTATACCCGTAATGAAAAGGTTCCTCCTGACAGAAACACGTTAATTCAGACAGAGAAGTACAAAGAAAGATTTATGTATAGTGATCTTCAGGCTGATGGTACGTTTTCAGAAGGCGCTGAGATGCCGCCACCCTTTAACATCAAAGGAAACCAGGGCGGGGCGACACTCACAATTGACAACAATACAATTTATTATACTATTTGCCAGAATAACAAAGATAATACATACAGGAACTGTGACATCTATTTTTCCGAATTCATTAACGGTTCATGGACTCCCGTAAGAAGCGTCAGTAATAAAATTAACTCACTCCTGACCTGGGAAGCGCAGCCAAGTATCTCATCTGATGGAAAGACAATCTTTTTTGTAAGCGACAGAAGTGGTGGTGTTGGTGGATACGACATTTACAAATCTGTTAAAAAAGGAAACGGGGAATGGGGAGATCCTATAAATCTTGGTTCAAACATAAACTCACAAGGAAATGAGAAATCGCCTTTCATTCATCCTGATGGAAAAACACTTTACTTTTCTTCAGACGGATGGATGGGGTTAGGAGGTTACGACATTTTTTTTTCAAGGCTGAAAGATGATAGCACGTGGTCAAAACCTGTAAATATTGGATATCCGATCAATTCTCCGGAAGATGAGATTGGGTTCTTTGTCAGCACTAATGGTACAAAAGGGTTCTTTGCTTCCAATAAGTTTCAAGGAAAAGGAGGATGGGATCTCTATTCATTCGATTTATATTCTGAAGCACGGCCTGAGAAAACGATGTTGCTTAAAGGGACTATTAAATCAGAAACGGAGACAGAACCTGTAAAAGCAAAAATTTTGCTAAAAAATGTGGAGACGAAGAAGACTTCTGAAATCCCAATGGATTCAACAACGGGAAATTATGTGACTGTTGCGCCTTTTAACAACGACTATATCATGACTGTAAAAAAGGAAGGATATGTTTATGAAACCCGTTATATTTCTCATTCTGATAGTAATTACAACACGCCTGCCCGCCTGGATGTTGAGATCCAGCCTATTGAATTGAATAAATCTTACGAGATCAATGATATTTATTTTGCGTTCAACTCAGTCGAATTGGCACCAGAATCAAAACTGGTACTCGATCAGCTACTTGAATTCCTAACAGATAATTTTTCAATTTGCATCCAAATCCAAGGGCATACTGATAATATTGGAAATGATGCAGATAATCTTAGATTATCCGAAAACAGGGCTAAATCAGTATATAATTACCTTATCACGAACGGTCTTCCCCAAAGTAGACTTACTTATCATGGGTATGGAAAAGCTATGCCAGTAGCGGACAATTCAACTGAAGAAGGAAGGGCAAAGAAC
>CAIWTA010000109.1 GCA_903915465.1 uncultured Bacteroidales bacterium
CATACAAACCGGTTCTTTATTTCTCTACTATGATGCGGATATACTGACCCCGGTCTCTCCCTATTATACAAACGCGGCTCAGGGTGCAACCCTTGCCGGATTTCCCATCGGAGTTGTTTCTGGAAAATATTCAGCGCTTGAAATAGATATTGAATCCGATACAAATTCAGGACCAGGCACCTATAAGCTCTGTGACCTGACCTTTCAGTTTCATGGGGGGAACACCATTCTTTTATGGGATATAGATTCCTGTTTCATTTTTGATCAGAATGGTAATTATTCTTACATCGAATTTGCGATTGGAAATGCAAGCGGCCAATACAAACAGGTCACATCTAAAAGCGCCGGTCGCTGGAATACAGCAAGTAACTGGAATCCTGAAATCATTCCCAACCGGTCTGCCGATGCAATCGTTACAAATATGCCGGTGACGGTGCCGGAAAGCACTGGTCAGCGCTGCCACAACCTCACGATCGGTCATGCCGGTGGTCTCACGATGAATACGGGAAGTACATTGTCAGTCGGGGGCAACTTCCTCATTGAATCAGATTCATCCGGCACAGGTTCCTTCCTGGATAATGGGACACTTACCGTTACAGGCTCAACCATAGTAAAGAGGATTCTTGCCGGCGGTTCCGGTATGCCGGGGAAAAAATACAGCTTCCTCTCTTCGCCCGTTCAGAACCAGAATATTCAGCCTGAATTTGTGTCGGAGCCACCCGACACCAGCACTGTATTTTCACAATTTGACGAACCCAACGCAACATGGATCAGCGCCATAACTGCATCCGGTAATTGGAATCCGGATTTTGAAAACCAATTCATAGATGGGAAAGGTTACCTGGTTGCTGTGAACACAAATACAACCAAAACCTTTTCGGGGAACCTGAACGAAGGACCCTATGCACTTTCCTGCAGCTATTCTGCTGCTTCAGGTTCACGAGGTTGGAACCTGCTGGGAAATCCTTATCCTTCATGCCTCAACTGGGATGCTGTGACCAGAACAAGCGGAATAGATAAAGCCCTCTATTGTTATGATCCCGACATCCAGAATTACCGGTATTATGTCCGGCTTCCGGGGGATACGATAAGTGTGGGTTCAGGGAGTCCTTACATTTCTTCCATGCAGGGATTCATGATTCATGCTGAACCGGGCGGAGGCTCCGTGATTCTTAATGATTCTGATCGGGTTCACCCATCATACGGAATTTCTAACATGCATGAAGGCACAGCGTCAGATATGCTGGAACTCGATCTTGAAGGAAATGGCTTTTCAGATCAGACCTTTGTTGTTTTCTTAAACGGTTCGACCGAAAATTTTGATCCTGACCGGGACGCATTAAAGTGCTTTAGTTTCAATCAGCAGGTTCCGGTGCTGCATACCCTGACAACCGACAGTACGGAGCTTGCCATAAATGCTTTGCCGCATTCCAATACCCCGGTAGTGGTCAAGGTGCATTTCGAAACAACCGTTAATGGTACGTTCACGCTGACGGCAAAGAATGCTGAATCATTTGGTACTCAGACTGCAATAGTCCTGGAAGATCTGAAGACGAATCAAACACAGGATCTGAAGATAAATCCGGTTTATACATTCACCGCAGGCCTGGGAGAAAGTCCGCAACGTTTTCATCTTCATTTTTCTGAGGCAAATGGAATTAACGACCAGGGAAATCCGGGGACAATAATTATATATTCATATGGAGAAGATGTCTATATCAAAGGATTAAATGAGACCAGGGGAGGAGACATCTTTATTTATAATTTATTGGGGCAGGAGATCAGCCATCAGTCGGTTCCGGGGAATAGCCTGATCCGGATTCCGATGTCCGGTTTTTCGGGATATTTTCTTGTAAAAGTAGTCTCAGGAATTTATTGTAAAACTGCAAAAGTCTATCTGAAATAATGAGGCTACTCCGAAAAGTCTGCCGGCGGGTTGGTCGACTTTCCAAACGCATCATACACTGTGGATATCTTCAATGCCCTTGGTAATTATGAAACGGGTTATCTTTCTGTCCCGCATTTTGGTTTAGCAGCTTTATCCAATGGCGACAGCATCGTGTTTTTTGCAGGGGGGATCAATCTATCGCTCAATGAAGTTTATGATGTTGTTGACATTTATCATGTTAACACCCATGCGTGGTCGACAGAGCATCTCTCGATACCAAGACACAGCATGGGTTATGCTGTATCAGGTGACCGGGCGTTTTTTGCTGGAGGTTGGAATGCCGATGGCACAGAGGCGTTTGACCGGGTGGACATCTATAACTTTACATCCCGTACATGGGACTCGGCAAGGCTTTCCCAGGCAAGAGGTTTTATAGGAGCAACCATTGCGTGAAAAGTGATCCGGACATACCAGCCTGCAACCCAACAAAATACAGGAATAGAAAACCTGACCAAAAGAGAACGCGAAATGCTCGATCTCCTGGCAAAAGGATTTCGGTACAAAGAGATCGCCGAGCAGCTGTTTATAAGTTTTGAAACCGTCAGGACACACATTCATAATGTTTACGAAAAGCTCCATGTTCAGTCCAGAACAGAGGCGCTAGACAAAGTTTTTCTGAGATAATGTCCTCATAAGGATACAACAAAATGAATATTGCTTTGAAAAATGTTGCCCAAATCCTGCCCAATCCGGTTTGCCTCAATCTTTTCCAAGAAATTTTCCTATAGAAGAGATGGTCGAAATTGAGTTCAAACTTCCCTTGTGAATACCAAACATTGAAGTAAAAAAGCGATTGACCATTCTTTTTCATATGTTTGTCATATATTTCATTGAATTTCACATCGTTATAATATTAACAGTAGGTTTAAGTAATTAAATCTGTCGGCACAATGGAATAGTTTAACACCGAGTTTTGTTCGGATTACTTTTTCATTTGCTCATAGAACCATCATTCTACATGGAAGACAACAATACGATCAATTCTGAAAATAACATATTTAATTCCCCGGTACATCCTTCGCTTTTCACATTGCTGATTCTGCCTTTTGGAATAATTAGCGGATATATTTCTGTTACGCTTGCCTATCTTTTTTCGAAGGAAGGAATTTCTGTAGAGAAGGTGGCTGCTTTGGTAGCAGCAGGTGTTCTTCCCCATATTTTTAAATTCCTCTGGGCGCCGCTTTTAGACTCCATGCTCTCTTTAAAGAAATGGTACCTGATGGCCAATATTATAAGCGCGTTGGGTATTCTTGCCACGGGAGTTATTCCAATTAAGGAATCCAGTTTACCACTGCTCTCTTTCATCGTTTTTTTTTCCAACTTCATGATCACTTTTTTAGGTATGGCCAACGATGGTCTGATGGCTCATGATGTTCCGGAAAAACTAAAAGGACGTGCTGCCGGTTATTCTCAGGCTGGATGTCTTGGAGGAATTGGCCTGGGCGGGGGTGCCGGACTATGGATGGCACAGCGGCTACCCCATGAATGGATGGTTACCGCAGTACTTGCCATAACCTGCTTATTATGTTGCTTCGGACTTCTCTTTTTAAAAGAACCGAAATCTACCATACGTGATCATCGCATGATCAAAACTTACAGGAATCTTGTTAAAGATGTTTATATCACCCTGAAATCAAAGATGGGAATCCTGGCTATGTTACTCTGCTTTTTAACGCTGGGTACCGGGGCTGCCTCCAATCTCTGGTCGGCAGTGGCAAAAGACTGGAATGCCGGAGCCGATACCGTTGCATTGGTAACTGGCGTTATGGCAGGATTGCTTTCAGCTGCAGGCTGCCTTCTGGGCGGGTGGATTTGCGACCGCATGAAACGACAGAATGCCTATTTGTTATTCGGGCTCCTTGGGGCATTATGTGCGGTCGGAATGGCTTATTCACCAAAAACTGAACGCATGTATATCCTCTGGACATCCATATATGCCGTCATCATGGGATTGTCCTATGCCGGCTATGGCGCTTTTGTTTTAGAAGCTATTGGCAAAGGTGCTGCTGTTACCAAATACAATATTTATTCGGCACTTTCCAACGCTCCGATATACCTGATGATCTTCATCGAAGGATGGGCGCACACCCGCTGGGGCGCAGTAGGAATGCTGAATATCGAAGCTGCATTTGCCGTGCTGGCAATTCTCTTATTTCTTATCCTGCAAACTTTCATGAATGGAAGAAAAAGGGAGGTGCTTGAAATTTTACCCGTTCCCAATACCAGAACTAAGCAGTTAAAGGATACAATATGAAAAAGCTAATTAGCCTGTTTTGTTTAGTATTTTTAATGAATACAACAGTATTCCCTCAACAGTTCAACGTAAGCTGTTCTCCTTCTGTCGAAAGCGAAGCATTTACCGGAAAGGTATTCCTTTTTCTATCCAGGTATAATAAAAATCCCAAGGATGGAGATGTGGGCCTGGAGATATTTCCCTGCTATTCGCTTTCATATGAAAATGTAAAACCAGGGGACATTGTAACGATTGATGACAAGGCAGTTTCCTTTCCTGTGAAACTGTCAGATCTGGAACGGGGAGAATATTTTGTACAGGCAGTATGGGACAGGAACCAGGGTGGGCGCTCAATTGCGGCAAGTCCGGGAAACATATTTTCAAAGACCATTAAAACAACATTTACTAAAAACACGAATGAAGTTTTCACTATCAATTGCGATCAGAAAATACCTGACCAGATTTTTGCTGAAACTGAATTGGCAAAAGAAATTAAGGTTCCGTCAGGATTGTTGACCAATTTCTATAAACGAACGGCAACGATTGATGCGGCAGTAATACTCCCCAAAGAATATCTTACAGAACCCATGAAGAAATTCCCTGTGCTGTACATCGTTTTTGGTTTTGGAGGGAACTATCGTGAATATTCAAAATGGAGATCTGTCAATGTCGGATTGGATGATACCATTGCCTGTATCAGGGTGTTTCTCGATGGTTATTGTTCCTTGGGGCATTCAGTATACGCAAACAGTGATAATAAGGGCCCATGGGGAGATGCATTGGTTAAAGAATTTATACCTGCACTTGAAACAAAATTCAGATGCAATGGAGCACGATTAATCACAGGTCACAGCAGCGGCGGGTGGTCATCGTTATGGCTACAAACGCATTATCCGATTGGAAAAATTATGATATCTCACTATACATGAAATTGACATGAGCGATTAATGGCACACCAACCGGGAATGCATATTGTGGTTAAATTTACGGTGTCGAACCGTAAATTTAACAAAGATGAAAGAGGTAGTAGAGTTTCCCCAGATTGTAAAGGTGGGCTGCGGTATAGATGTTCACAGGGACATTATAGTGGCCACTATAAGTAAAAGCAATAACGAGTTTGAAACTCGTGAATTTGAAGCCTATACAAGTTCTTTTACAAGTTTGAGAGATTGGTGCAAAACAGAGCAGGTCACTCATGTTGCAATGGAAAGTACGGGCGTTTATTGGAAGCCTGTTTTCAATGTGTTAGAGGAGGCTTTTGAAATTATTCTTGTAAATGCAAGGCATGTTAAGAATGTTCCAGGACATAAAACAGACAAAGCAGACAGCAAATGGATAAGTAAACTTCTGCTAAGCGGATTGCTCAAAGGAAGTTTTATTCCGCCATGCGACATCAGGGAACTTCGCGATTTGGTCCGTTACAAGAAAAAAGTAGTAGCACAGGCGGCCAGCGAACAAAACCGGATCATCAAGATACTGGAAGATGCCAACATAAAACTTTCCAGTGTGATCAGTAAGGTTGGTGGCGCAGTAGGTACTAAGATTATCAATAGCCTGATACAGGGACAAACAGATCCGGATGAGCTGATCAAATTTTACCATGGTAAGTTGAAAGTCAGCAAGACTGAGTTTAGGAAGGCACTTGAGGGAAGGATAAGCAAACACCATCGTTTTATGCTGCAATTGCACAAGGACAGTATTTTAGATAAAGAACGACTGATAGAACGTATAGAAGCGCAAATTGATGAAGCAACGAAAGTCTATCAGGTGGAAATTGATTTACTGCAGACCATTCCCGGTGTTGGCAAAGACAGTGCCATCGGCATTATCAGTGAGATTGGATCTGACATGAGTAAGTTCCCAAATGAAAATCATCTGAGTAGTTGGGCAGGAATGAGTCCTGGAAACAACGAAACAGGTGAAAAAAAAAACAGTAAAAGTAATTCATGGAAACAAATATCTACAAAGCACTCTGGTAGAATGTGGTTGGGGAGCAACCAGGAAAAAGGATGGTTTTTTAAAACGCAAATATGAAAATCTTGTCGGAAGACGTGGTAAGAAAAAAGCACTTGTAGCCGTTGGGCATAAAATTATTGTTGCAGCTTATCATGTAATTAATGACAAACAAGCATATAAAGAACCAGCATTACACAACAATCCGAAAAGGACCAACAAACAAATCAAAAATTATCTGAACAGGCTAAAAGATTTAGGATTTGACAAGTCATTAGTAGGATCTTTAGAAGAAACATTAAAAGGTCGAATTTTTACTGAGCAACAAAAAGTATCTCGTACATGAAATTGACCACGTTCTCTTGTAAAACAGAGAGCACCAAGTTTAAGCACCAACCGTTGTTACCAATTCCCGGGAAACCGTGATGGAGTACGAATATGAAAATTTACTCTCTTAAACTTGTTTTTTGTTTTATTGAATTTGAATTGTTTGTGAAATAATATACATATGAAATACCCATAAGAATAAAGTTCATGCAAACCGTGAATGATAATTATGGGTATTCCATATGACCATTAAA
>CAIWTA010000110.1 GCA_903915465.1 uncultured Bacteroidales bacterium
CAAATGGTTTTTCACCCATCCGGGAGTCAACCCGGTTTCTCTGATCAGGGCACTTTGGAATGATATCAAACACCGGAAGATCGTTAGTGGAGGCAGTACCATCAGCATGCAAGTCATCCGCCTGGAGCGGAAAAACAGATCCAGAACCATCCTTGAGAAACTGATTGAGATAGTGCTCGCACTCCGGCTTGAATTTAATTATCCCAAAGACAAAATCCTTTCGGTCTATTCGTCACATGCGCCTTTTGGCGGAAATGTAGTCGGGCTGGAAGCAGCATCATGGCGGTATTTTGGCGGCACCCCCGATCATTTATCATGGGCAGAAGCGGCGACCCTGGCCGTTTTACCGAACAACCCATCCCTGATCTATCCTGGAAAGAATCAACAGATCCTGCTGAGAAAAAGAAATCATCTTCTCGATCGTTTATGCAAAGCAGGTGTTATCGATAGTATTTCTCTTGAACTTGCGAAAAGTGAATCCCTTCCTTTAAAACCATTTGCATTGCCGCAGAAAGCAACACATTTACTGGAAAGGGCAGTTCATGACGGCTTGCAAGGGCGAAGGGTGGTTTCCACCATTGACATGCAGTTGCAGGAAAAGGTCAATGAAATCCTTAACAGTCATTATCCTGCGTTGAAGGGAAATGAGATCTTCAATGCTGCCGCTCTGGTACTGGATGTTAATACCGGTCGTGTTTTATGCTATGAAGGGAATTTGCCCGGAGGCGTGCTGAAAGAACACGGCAGTGACGTTGATATTATTGTTTCGCCAAGAAGCACTGGCAGCATCCTTAAACCCTTCCTTTATGCTTCTATGCTGAATGACGGGCTCCTCCTTCCAACCACTCTGGTACCTGATATCCCGATGCAAATCGGAAGTTTTATTCCCGAAAACTACAGCCTGACCTATGATGGCGCGGTGCCTGCAAAACGGGCTCTGGCACGGTCGCTAAACATCCCTGCAGTGAAGATGCTGCAAACCTATGGATATGACCAGTTTCATTCAATTCTGAAGAAGATCGGCATGACAACACTAACGAAACCGGCCGATCATTATGGACTTTCCATTATCCTTGGAGGTGCAGAGGCAACGCTCTGGGATCTTGCCGGTATTTATGCGTCCATGGCGCGCACACTCCGGCATTATTCCCTGTCCGGAAGGCGTTATGACAGATCTGATTTCCATCCTCCATGTTATGTTTTGCGGAGCAGTGAAAAGTCTCAAACTTATTCGGACGAATCATCCTGGTTTGATGCAGGTTCGATCTGGCTTACTTTTGAGGCTATGGTAGAGGTTGCCAGACCTGATGAAGAACAGCAATGGCAGATGTTTTCATCCTCGGGAAACATCGCCTGGAAAACAGGTACAAGCTTTGGGAACCGGGATGCCTGGTCCATTGGAATAACCCCGGATTATGTAGTGGCTGTATGGGTGGGCAATGCATCAGGTGAAGGACGTCCCGGACTAACGGGTATTGGCAGCGCAGCACCCATTTTATTCGATATTTTCAAAGTGCTCAAACCGGAAGGGTGGTTTGAACAACCGGTCATGGATATGGTTGAAATTCAGGTTTGTCATCAAAGTGGCTTCCGGGCTTCCACCCTTTGCGAAAACACAGATCGGATATGGATCCAGAAGAAAGGACTGAAATCAGAAGTATGCCCATACCACATCGTGGTTCATCTGGATAAAACTGGCACCTGGCAGGTAAATTCCGACTGTGAGTCGCCAGAAAATATGATCCACAAATCATGGTTTGTCCTCCCGCCTGTACAGGAATGGTATTTTCGCACGAAGAACCCATTTTACAGAACCCTTCCGCCTTTCCGCAAAGACTGCACATCCGCAGACGAACACAACATGGATATGATCTATCCGAAAAACAACAGCAAGTTTTATATCCCGGTTGATCTCAACGGGAACCCCGAAAGCGTGATTTTTAAAGTAGCACACCGGAATTATCAGGCTACCATCTACTGGCATCTCGATGAAATATTCCTGGGAATGACGAAAGAGATCCACCAGATGTCACTTTCCCCGGATAAAGGTTTTCATCGTCTGACTTTGATAGACTCCAAGGGAGAAACACTCCAGGTTAATTTTGAGATCCTTCGGAAAGGGAAAAAGGAGAAAAACCCATTTTGACAGGAAAGAGGGCAGGAAAAAGAATATAAATAAGATTTGCTCCAAAAATAGTCATAACTTTGATTGTCCTACTCGTTTCCCTGAACGAAGACGTCTGAAGATTTTGGATTATCTTTTTTTTCTTACAGAATGAAAAACTTTAGTCGGATTAAAGATATCCAGGCAGCACTACAGAAAGAACGCCATCGGCACAAGTCGATTGGTTTTGTTGCCACCATGGGCGCTTTACATGAAGGCCATTTATCACTCATCCGGAAATCCAAACAGGAGAATGATATCACAGTCAGCAGTATTTTCGTTAATCCGATTCAGTTTAACAATCCGCAAGATCTGACAACCTATCCCCGTAACCTTGCGGCAGACCTGGAATTGCTTGAATCGGTAAGTTGTGATTATGCTTTTTCACCGGATGTTAAAGAAATGTATCCTGAAGGAAATGAAAGTGCACCGGTCGGGGATTTCGGGCAATTAGAAAAGATGATGGAGGGGAAATTTCGTCCAGGACATTTCAAAGGTGTTGCCATTGTTGTTAAAAAGCTTTTTGACATTATTTCTCCTGACATCGCGTATTTCGGGAAAAAGGATTATCAGCAACTGTTGATTATCCGTTCTCTGGTTTCCCAACTCAACCTGCCTGTTCAAATCATTGGCTGTCCTATTATCCGTGAACCTGATGGTCTTGCCATGAGTTCCCGGAACATGCAACTTTCCATTGGAGAAAGAAAGATTGCTTCACATATTTATCAGGTTCTCAGTGAAGTAAAAGAGAAAGTCGGTACCACATCTGTAATGGAATTGAATAATTGGGCGATCAGGAAAATCTCATCAAACCCGGCTTTTACTATTGCGTATTTTGAAATTGTCGACAAGCAGACGCTTCTTCCTCTGGAGTCCTGGAGAAACAAGAAGAATGCTTTGGCCTGTACGGCGGTTTATTTAGGGGGGGTTCGCCTCATCGATAATGTAGAACTTTTTTCGTAATTTTGCCGCATGATGCAGATTGAAATACTCAAATCCAAAATTCACAGGGCGACTGTGACCGAGGCAGATATCAACTATGTTGGCAGTATCACTATTGACGAAGACCTGATGAAGGCAGCCAACATAATTGAGTTTGAAAAAGTGCATGTGCTGAACATCAACAATGGTGAACGGATTGAAACCTATGTCATTAAAGGGAAAAAGGGAAGCGGAATCATCTGTTTGAACGGTGCCGCTGCCCGAAAATTTTTTGTTGGTGATGTCATCATTATTGCCTCTTATGCGATCATGGATTTTGAAGTCGCAAAAAAATTTCGCCCTTCACTTGTCTTTCCCGATAAGAATAACCTGCTGCCAAAGGGCCAAAAAAGGAAATAATGGCTCTCTTCAACGCTGAACCTACGCCCATCAGGAGTAAAATCATTACATTCATTAAATTCATTTTTTTCCTGGGATTGGGAATAGTGATTATCTGGTTATCCCTGAAAAATCTTTCCCATGACGAGAAATCACAGATTCTTAAATCTTTTCGGACCGCCAACTACAACTGGGTAGTTGTCGCGGTAATACTGGGAGTATTTAGTCATTTCCTGAGAGCTTTACGATGGAAACTTTTTTTTGAACCAATGGGTTATCATCCAACGGTCAGAAATATGTTCTTTGCTGTGATGATCGGGTATTTTGCGAATCTTGCATTTCCACGGCTCGGAGAAGTAACCCGCTGCGGCATTCTGGCAAAATATGAAAAAATTCCTTTCCACAAATCTTTCGGGACGGTGGTCACGGAACGAGCCCTCGATTTTTTAATTTTTATCGGCTTATTTTTCCTGATGCTTTTCTCGCAGCTTGGAACAATTCACGGGTATCTTGATAAAAACATTTACCCTAAACTCCAGGGGAAATTCGCCGGTTCGTTCTCCTATAATCTTATAATTTTTGGCATTCTTGGTGCTTTTCTTTTAGCAGTGGTTCTTTTTTTTCTGCTGCGAAAAAAGATAGTCCACACACGCATCTACCTTAACGGGAAAGCGATTGTCTCTGGTTTCTGGGAAGGGTTGAAATCACTTGGCCAGATCCGGAACCCGGTGTTGTTTGTTGTGTATTCAGTTGCAATTTGGACACTTTATTTTTTGATGCTGTATGTAATTTTCTTCTGTTTTGCAGATACGAGTTCTCTCCGCCTGGGCGCAGGATTATCGGCGCTGGTGCTGGGAAGTGTCGGCATCATGATTACCCCCGGCGGTATTGGCCTGTATCCTGCAATCATTCAAGAAACACTGATGCTTTACGGGGTAGCGAATACAACAGGATTAGCCCTGGGCTGGATTGCTTGGACTGCGCAAACGGTCATGATCCTGATTTTCGGAGGAGTCTCATTACTTTTTTTGTCATTTAGTAAAACTGCAAATGAAAAACCTTGAAATCATCACTTCCAAGATTTATAGCTTGGACCAGATTATCAAACAATGCGCGGTTTGGCGCTTTAAAGAAAAAAAGATCGTCTTTACCAATGGATGCTTTGATATTTTGCACCTTGGTCATATCGAATATCTTGCAAAATCATTAGATTTCGGGAATGTCCTGATTGTCGGATTAAATTCAGATGCTTCCGTAAAAAAAATCAAAGGTCCCAACCGCCCGATCAGCGATGAACACGCACGGGCCATGTTCCTGGCATCGCTTTCTTTTGTTCATGCCGTAGTACTTTTTGACGAGGAAACGCCCTATGAACTTATTAAATGTATCCAACCAGATATCCTTGTAAAAGGGCAGGATTACACTGTAGAGCAAATTGCCGGCAACGATGTTGTTCGCGCACGCGGTGGGGATATTAAAACAATTGAATTGACACCTGGATATTCTACTACAGAAATTATTAAAAAAATCAGGGAATCATCCAATGATTGATATTTCCACTTTCTGAATGGCCAAACTAAAAACCACTTTTTTTTGCCAGAACTGTGGCGCCCAATCTGCGAGATGGATAGGGAAATGCCCATCCTGCGGGGAGTGGAACACGTATGTGGAAGAAGTTATACAGCGGGAAGAAAAAGGGAAGGGCATGATTTCTTTCAGTGGGTCTGATAAAGCGCGGAAACCGACTGCCATAGGCGAGATTACTTTTGATACTGACCAACGGATCGACCTTCAGAATGAAGAGTTGAACCGGGTTTTAGGCAGCGGATTAGTGCCAGGCTCTATCACTTTAATAGGAGGGGAGCCCGGCATCGGGAAATCCACGTTAATGCTGCAAGTAGCACTTCACTGCGACAAACTGAAAGTACTTTACATCAGCGGAGAAGAAAGTGCACAGCAACTTCGTATGAGAGGGGAACGTATCGGTATAAAGAATGAGAACTGCTACATTTTCACTGAAACAAACACGCAAGTGATTTTTCAGCACATAGAAGTTCTTCAACCAGGATTGGTGATCATTGACTCGATTCAGACTTTACACACCGACAATATTGATTCTTCAGCCGGAAGTATTTCCCAGATCAAGGAATGTGCTTCAGAGATGCAGCGGTTTTCGAAAATCACCAACATCCCGGTATTCCTGATCGGTCATATCACTAAAGACGGTAGTCTGGCAGGCCCGAAGATATTAGAACATATGGTAGATACTGTCCTGAATTTTGAGGGTGACAGGAATTACGGATACCGGATTTTGCGTTCAGTAAAAAACCGATTTGGTTCCACTTCCGAGTTGGGAATATTCGAGATGCAGGATACCGGATTACGTGAAGTTTCCAATCCTTCCGAAATTTTACTCTCGCAACGTGACGAAGAGGTAAGTGGTATTGCCATTTCTGCAACAATCGAAGGATTACGTCCGATGCTGATTGAAACACAGGCACTTGTGAGTTCGGCAGCTTATGGAATGCCACAGCGTTCTTCCACAGGTTTTGATGCCAAACGGCTGAACATGCTGCTGGCCGTATTGGAAAAAAGATGCGGATTCCGTCTGGGAGCGAAAGATGTCTTTTTAAATATTGCAGGAGGAATAAAGGTTGATGATCCAGCCATTGACCTTGCCGTTGTTGCTGCGGTGCTTTCCTCAAATGAAGACATTCCGATAGACACAAAAACCTGTTTTGCAGCAGAAGTAGGACTTTCAGGCGAAATCAGGGCAATCAACCGCATCGAACAGCGGATTTCGGAAGCAGAAAAGATGGGATTTGAACGAATTTTCATTTCCAGATACAACCAGAAAGGGCTTGATACTAAAAAGTTCGCCATCAGGATCATCCCGGCAAAAAAAATTGGTGAACTTTACGCTCTGCTATTTACCCAATTATGAAATCCCGAATCATAACATCCCCTGATGAAATAAATGCCATAATTGGCAAATGCCAGGTTTGCCATGTTGCGATGATTGATAACGAAGGAAAACCTTATGTCCTGCCCTTTAACTTTGGATTTGAAAATGGCGTGATTTACTTTCATTCCTCCAGAAATGGAAAGAAAATTGATATTCTTCAGAATCATCCTTCCATATGCGTGGCCTTCAGTTGCGATTATCTGCTTCGTTCCCAAAATCAAGAAGTAGCCTGTTCGTACAGTATGAAATACCGGAGTGTGCTGGCTTATGGAAAGGTTGAGTTCATAGAAGATCATGACCAGAAAATGAAAGCATTGGCCATCGTTATGAAAAATTATACTTCACAGGAATTTTTATTGAATCCACCTTCAGTCCGCGAGGTTTGTTGCTTGAATATGAAGGTGGAAAAATTCGAGTGCAGGGTTTACGGATATTAAATCACACAAATATCATCAGATCAGACATTCAGCGACTTCATGAGCCTGCCACCTCAAAAAAAATCAGATGATGCTGTATCATCTGATTTGTGATAGAAGTATAAAATTACCAATCCCCCCTAAAATAATAGAGTAAAAACAAAATTGACGGCAACTGCTTCTGAATACCGGATTATTTGTACGCTTCACTAATATTGGCAACCAGTCTTTTCGTCAGGTTGCTCAATTCGTCCATATAACATTCAATTGCCTTTGCAGTCTCTTTTTTCTGGCAGAATTCAACAAAGTTTTTCTGCACCCTGATCGGAAAATGTCCCTTATATACCTTATCGAACACCCGTTGGACGATAGGAATATTCCGGTGCAAGATCTGTTTGGTCAGCCCGAAAGAATAATCCAGACCAGCAGGGGCATAAGCAGTCTCTGCAAACTGGAACAACAATGAAACGCCCTCGTTCACATCTTCAGAACGGCTCATTTCGTCGATTATACTGTTGAACTGATAGAAAGTAAGATCGGTATATCTTGGAATAGCCCTGGTTAAAAGTTGCGTAGTCAAAAACCGCATGATATCATACAGTTCAACCATCTCTTCCGGTTTGATTTCCCGAACCGAATAACCAGAATACTTATGATGAATAATATACCCCTCTCCTTCAAGGATCCTTAACGCCTCCCGCACTGGGATGTGACTTGCCTGAAACTTTCCAGCAATCTCACGCTCA
>CAIWTA010000111.1 GCA_903915465.1 uncultured Bacteroidales bacterium
AAACTCCCGCTTTAAGTTCAGTTCGTACTTTTTCCGGTAGGCAGGATTGTGAAGAACTGCGTACGTATAGTGAAATATTTCTTCTTTAGTGATGGTATTATCCTTGTAATGTTCTGCAAATTGCTGGAGGCCCCAGTCGGTAATGTTATCAATTCGACTACCGTTTTTGTCATACCGAAACAAAGCAAATGTTTTGTTGCCACCGGCTGCGTTACTGATGGAATTTAGATCGTTAATAAATTTAAAGGCTAATGCTGAAAATGGTATTACAGTATCTTTCCCTATTACACCAAAGCATAAATTTTCAAGGTCGTACTCAGGTCCATAAAAATCAACATGATTAATTGTCAATCTATCGCAAAGCAGTTTTTCAGAGTAAAAGTACCTGTAATTAAATGGTTTGTAAAATGCTTTGATTATTTTTCTTCGGTCAAACTTAATTTTTCTCTTTGAACAAAAGTTTCTTTTTAAATTTTCACTCCATTTGATTATGGTAGGGAATGAAGCGTCTTGTTTGTCAATTAAAGAATTGAATTGTCCAATAAAATACTTAATCTTTTCTTCTAATAGACTCTTGCTTAAACTATATACCCATTCATCACTGGCAGTTACAACGCCCATAAAGTATATTGCGAATAATCCCTGGTTTTCATCAGAAAATATTGGCATCAACTCCTCCCATTTATTTTCTGCCAGGTTTATCCAATTATTATTCTTATCAGGTTTCAACCTTTCAACAGGCAGATATTCAATTTTACTGTTATGTAGAAAGTCTAATTTCTCTTTTGCTGTCTCCATTTCAGGCCTTCGCATATAATAAATAAGGCACCCTTGGGTACTGAAGTACTCTTTCTCTTTGTATAAAATAACCGGTTCGCTTATGATATCAAGATCAGCTTTCATTTCTTTAAACTCTTTACTTGTTACCGGTTCTTTGATGTTGCTTTCCTTTCGTACCAGGATCATTATTGCAACACCTGTCTGGATTCCGAATACATTGTGTTTGGTGCCTGAAAGCTTTGGATTGGCTCTTACATCGCCCCCCAGATCAACAATATAAATAGCATTAAACTCGCTGGCAATTATTTTTCTGAAACCATCAAACGTGCGGCTGTCAATAAAACTGCGGTTGGTTATAAATGCAAGGATTCCGTTTTTATCCAACCTGTCGGTTGCCCATCTGTAAAACCGTGCATACATATCATAGACTTTCGTTTTCTGCGCGGTGCTGTGTTTGATGTAGGTTTCCTTGATTCGTTTGTCAATATAAGGATATTCACGATTCTTGTTGTTCTCGTTTTCATTGAGCTGGTTTGCATTATAAGGCGGATTGCCAATGATTACTGAGATCTTCTTGCTGTTCTGCCGTTTGATGCGTTCGGTGTTTTCAGAAGTCATACCAAACATTGAATGTTGTTTCCCTTCAAAGGCCAGGGCATCCGTATTATCCAGTGTATCCACAAAACAAAGATTCGGAAACTCTGCATAGTATTGCATCTTCTGTTTGAAGGTGTATTCGATATTCAGATTGGCAATATAGTAGGGTAATATGGCTACCTCATTGGCGTGAATTTCGTTTTTAAACTTGTAATCCAACTGATCTTTTGGGATGGCATTTTCGATGATCTCACAGATAAAGGTTCCTGTTCCTGTGGCAGGGTCAAGAATCTCCACATCCTTATCAGCAAGGGTTTTCCCAAAATGTTTAAGCAGGAAATAGTTGGTGCTTTGCACCATGAATTGTACTATTTCATTGGGTGTATAGATAACACCCAGACGGTCGGCGGCTTTCGGATTATAAACTTTGTAGAAGTTCTCGTACAGAACTTTCAGGAACTTTTGTTTTTCGTGATGGTCGGTAATCCCCGCTGCCGTGGCATTAATGGCTTCATAATAATGTTCAATGCTGTGCAAAAGGTTGCGCCGTTCTGCATAGGTGAAGAGGATAGCGATCAGTTTTTCCAGCTCAGCAGCGATGGTGTTGTGGTGATGAAATTCGGCATCATCGAAGATCTTGTTGAAGATATCACTTGTGAGGATATGCTGAATCATCATCTCACGAATATCCTCCAGCGTGATGTCGGGATTTATTTCAGCCTTGCACAATTCAAGAAATGTGGCCTGTGCAAATAAAAAGCCCTTATTGGTTGTCCTGCATTCAAGTATTCTCTTCCTTAGCGTTTCAACAATAATGGGAATGTCGGCCTTGAACTTCTCAATGGCATCTTCAAATTTATAAACCGTTTCGCTTTTAAAAGAGAAGAAATCCGTAAGGATTTCGTGAAGTTTGCCGGCATCTCTAACCTTCCCGCGGTTTACTTCTTCGCCCCGCTGGAATAAAACGGCGACATTGCTGTCTTCAAAAAGAATGTTTGTAAGCGGATAACCCTTTTTTATTTTTACATCAATCTCGGCTTCGATGTCGTCTTTTTCATCTTTGCTTTCCCATAACCCAATATCGAGACCCCAGAGGTTTTTCACAGCTCCATCGGGGTGAACTTTTTTACCCTTGGTGCCCATGACGGCAACTTCGGCTACTACATCATAGTTGAATTTTCTGGCATACTCATTCAGCAAAACCCAAAAATGATTCCTGATGCTTTGTTCATTCCGGCTTTTCCCGAATTGTAGTGTCCGGTCGAGGTTCTGGTAATATTGGTTGATGAGGAGTTTGGACATGGGATTCTTCTTGGTTTTCGAACAGATTATCTCATTGTGTATCCCTTTCTCAAAGATAATATTTTTTGTGATCTGAAAATTCCCGGCATTCTGACTAAGCCATGTTTTCTTATTATTTTGTAAATCCCGATTGGATTAAATATGGGTAGCAGATTTGGTGGATATTAATCTTTTATGGGGCAATTCCCCGCAGCTTGCTGTGTATTTATTCTTTGAGAATGCAGGAATTCAGAATGCATAATTGGTAATTATAATATCTCCAATATGAGCAAAGTTAACAACAAACCGGAAATCCCTGAAAAAAATGCTAAATTTGCAGCTATTAAGGACGCTAAAGAGAATATTAATAATGAGTTATGGTGTATATTGAAGAATATATTGAAGCCAACAAAGACAGGTTTTTACAGGAATTATTCGGACTGATCCGCATTCCTTCCATCAGTTCAGATTCTGATAAGAAAGAAGATATGATGAAGGCTGCGGAGTATTGGAAAAATAAATTGAGGGAAGCTGGCGCTACGCATTCTGAAGTCATTGATTCGTATGGTAATCCGATTGTTTATGCGGAAAAAATCATCGATTCTGCGCTTCCTACGATTCTGGTATATGGTCATTATGATGTAATGCCTGTTGATCCGATAGAGTTGTGGGAATCAGATCCTTTCAAACCGGAAGTCAGGGATGGGAAAATTTTTGCACGTGGTGCAGATGACGACAAGGGGCAATCATACATGCATGCAAAGGCTTTTGAGCTGATGGTGAAGACAAACACCCTGCCATGCAATGTTAAGTTCATGATAGAAGGTGAAGAGGAGATCGGCTCACCGGGTTTGCCTGCTTTTTGCAAAGACCATAAAGAAAAGCTGAAATCAGATGTCATTCTTGTTTCTGATACAGGCATGATCTCGATGGATTGTCCTTCCATTACGGTTGGGTTACGTGGCCTTTCTTTTATGGAAGTGGAAGTCACTGGTCCTGACAAGGATCTTCATTCGGGTATTTTTGGAGGAGCGGTTGCCAATCCTGCCAATGCGCTGGCCAAAATGATAGCTTCCATGACTGATGAACACGGAACCATTACCATTCCTGGTTTTTACGATGATGTGATTACCATTGGAATTGAAGAGCGGGAAGAGATGGGCAAAGCTCCTTTCGATGAAGAAGAGTACAAAAAAGCCATTGACGTTGCAGCCCTCTATGGAGAAAAGGGTTATTCAACGAAAGAACGAACTGGAATTCGTCCATCGCTTGATGTCAACGGTATTTGGAGTGGTTATACAGGCGAAGGTACGAAGACGGTTCTTCCTTCAAAAGCATTTGCCAAGATCTCCATGCGGTTGGTTCCTAACCAGGATTATCAAAAGATTTCGCAGCTTTTTGAAAAGCATTTCTTATCGATTGCACCTTGTTATGTGAAAGTAAAAGTCAGTGCACTGCATGGTGGTCAGGCTTATGTTTCACCGATCGATACGATTGCCTACAAAGCTGCCAGCAAAGCGATTCAGGATACTTTCGGGAAAAAGCCGGTCCCGGTAAGAAGTGGTGGAAGTATCCCGATCATCGCGCAGTTTGAAGAGATCCTCGGTGTCAAGTCCATTCTCATCGGTTTTGGGCTGGAATCAGATGCCGTGCATTCGCCCAACGAAAGTTACCCATTAGCCAACTTTTTCAGAGGAATTGAAACGATTCCGTTGTTCTACCACTATTTCACAGAAATGATAAAGGAAAAATAATCTTTCCCATTTTTCATATTTCTCAAGTGCTGAACTGTTGGATTTTTTGTTTGGTATTTCTTTTAACCTTTAACATCTAAGGCAATGAAAACATCATTAAAAATCATTCATTGGACACCACGTATCCTCTGTATACTGGCCATCCTGTTTCTCGGCATTTTTGCCCTCGATTCTTTTGATCCCAGATATACTTTCTGGCAGCAGATGCAAGCATTCTTCATTCACCTTATCCCGAATTATATCCTGATCATTTTTCTTATTGTTGCCTGGAAATGGGAACTGGTAGGGGGTCTGATTCTTATATCGATTGCATTAGGATTCACTCCTTTTATCTACTTTCATAATTATGCCATGAACCACTCAGTATGGATGAGCCTATTTGTGATACTCATGATAAACTTCCCTTTCATTCTGACCGGAGGACTTTTTATATTGAGTCACTTTCTGAAGAAAAAGAACCTGAAGGTTAAAATCCAAACTGAAACACCTTGATTTCGCCAGGGAAGATTATTTCAAAATTGTTTTAGTAAAAATCCCAAGCCAAAATTACTTGACCAGTTCCATTTGCTTGATAATATTTACAGTCTCTACACTTACTGTGCAAACCCGCATTAACAGATCTATCACCTGTTCTTTATAACCGGCAAACCGGTAGGTGTTGAACTTCTCGGCAATGGTAGGATCGGAAGGCTTTTTCTCCTTGTACTGATCGAGCACCCATTCAATGGCAGTTCGGTTTCCCAGCTTGTATTCCCAGGCTTCCTGCGGAACTTTCCTTAAAAAAGTAAGTTCATCGATTTCGATGATCCCGGCAGTTTTATCGGCTTTCAATTTAACTTTCACCTTTGGTTTCCGGACAAACATCTCCTCTGGTTCTTCCACTTTGCTGAACATCTCCTTCTGACGCTTTGCTTCTGCCTTTACATCATAATCGTACCGCTCCAATGGCCATGGAGCTACTGTTTCATAATTGATATGTAAGTCCATTAATGCTTTGCCCCATGCTGCCCATTTCCGGAAATCTTCATAAAAAGGTAACCTTGGAAACTCCCGCTTTAAGTTCAGTTCGTACTTTTTCCGGTAGGCAGGATTGTGAAGAACTGCGTACGTATAGTGAAATATTTCTTCTTTAGTGATGGTATTATCCTTGTAATGTTCTGCAAATTGCTGGAGGCCCCAGTCGGT
>CAIWTA010000112.1 GCA_903915465.1 uncultured Bacteroidales bacterium
GAATGTTTATTCCTGGGATGCAAATGGTCACAGGAAAGATTTTCAATGGAAAAACTTTGAAAGAATTGAAGAAATGGATGTTAAATTACAGGAAGGGTTCAAAAACGTTTAACATACCCATGGCAGTATGGAGTTGAACCTTTGTGCTCATAATATTCCTGGTGATAATCCTCCGCCATCCAGAATGTAGTTGCTTTCCGCACCTGGGTAACTACATTAAATCCTTTCTTTTTCAAAAGAGATATCAGCTTTTCAGCAATTTGCTTTTGTTCGTCATTGCGATAAAAAATAGCAGATTGGTATTGTTCACCGTAATCCGGACCCTGGTGATTCAGCTGGGTTGGATCATGAATCTCAAAGAAAAGACGAGCAAGCGTTTCATATTTGGTTTGTGTGAGATCATAAATGATTTCTACAGCTTCAAGATGTCCCGTCGTCCCTGAACATACTTCCTGGTAGGTTGGGTGGTCTTTATGACCACCAATGTATCCTGATTTCACACTGAGCACTCCACGGTATTTCTGCATATAATACTCAACTCCCCAAAAGCAACCGCCTGCAAAAATTGCAGTATCTGTTTTTTGTCCCGGAGTGTTCTCCTCTATTTGTGCGGAAGAAACAAAATCAAGGGAAATGGAATTCACACAGTGGCGTGTGTCGCTTTTGGTGAAATGTTCTCCAGTAAAAACATGGCCAAGATGAGCTCCACATTTTGCACATTCTATTTCGGTGCGTATCCCATCGGCATCGGGAATCCGCTTGATTGCCCCGGGAATCTCTTTGTCAAAACTAGGCCAGCCGCATTTTGCATCGAATTTATCATCAGAGCGGTAAAGCGGAGCGCCGCATCGTTTACAGAAATAGGTTCCTTTTTCATTAAATTTTTCATATTTCCCGGTGAAAGGAGCCTCAGTTCCTTTGTATATGATGACTCTTTCCTCTTCTGGTGTAAGGTCCTTAAATTTCATAGATTGATTGTTTTTACCTTGGGAACAGCCCAAAGTGGAAATTAAAAATAATAAATACAGAGGGAAAATGGTTTTGTATTTCATGATATAATTTAGACTTAATTAATACGACAAGATTTGGTTTTTATTATTTGTCTCCAATTATTTTCACCCCAGGCCAAAGACTACAGGATAAAGGGTTGCTGATTTGCCGATAATTGTTACTTTTGGCCCAGTTAAAAATCATCATATATGAAAAGGATTCTCGGAATGGGTAATGCCCTTGTTGATATTCTCATTCGGCTGGAAAATGACGGTATACTGGAGATTCTTGGTCTTCCCAAGGGGAGTATGCAATTGGTTGAAGCCGACAGGAGCCAGCAAGTACTTGAAGCATTGAAGGGTTACAAAAGAAGTTTATCTGCAGGAGGTTCTGCTGCAAACACGATTCATGGTTTGGCAAAGCTTGGTGCACCGGTGGGATATATTGGTGTGATCGGCGAAGATGAACTGGGAGGATCCTTTGTTATGGATATGATTAATGCCGGAGTGGAACCCCACATGATTCATAGCATTAGGGAAACTGGCCGGGCTGTAGGGTTAATAACACCTGATTCAGAGCGTACTTTTGCTACATTCCTGGGCGCTGCAATTGAGCTGATGTCTGATCACCTGAATTCCGAAGTTTTCAAGAAATACGATTATTTCCATATAGAAGGATATCTCGTACAGAATCATAAGCTTATTGAAAGGGCCGTCATGCTTGCCAAAGAGAATAACCTGATGGTTTCACTGGATTTATCGAGTTATAACATTGTAGAAGCAAACCTAGAGTTTCTGCAGGAGATCATCAGGAAATATGTAGATATTGTCTTTGCCAATGAAGAAGAAGCCCGCGCATTTACCGGACTCGAGCCGTACAATGCAGTTGTGGAGATCAGTAAGAAATGCAAGATTGCTGTTGTGAAAACAGGTCCGAAAGGCTCACTAATACAAAGTAAAGATGAATTAACAGAGATTGAAGCCATTCAGGTTACTCCTGTGGATACAACCGGGGCCGGAGATCTGTATGCAGCTGGTTTCCTTTATGGACATTCCAGGGGAATGAACCTGAAAGATTGCGGAGATATAGGAGCATTAATGGCCGGAAATGTGATCGAGGTGATGGGATCAAAAATGACTGATACGCAATGGGGTAAAATATTCCGGCACCTTGAGGTTAAAGAAAATATATCGTAACCCTTTGTAAATTAAGGGCAGATTTGTACCTTTGCATTCCTTTTTCAGACAATTTTTCTTTCTAATTATATAAATATTCAATCATGAAGGTATTTCAAACGAACGAAATCAGGAACATTGCCCTTATCGGTGGAGCAAAATCGGGTAAAACTACGCTTGGAGAAGCAATGGTTTTTGAAGGCGGAGTCATAAGCAGGAGGGGAACGGTTGAAGATAAAAACACGATATCCGACTACCGGCCGATAGAGCTGGAGCGCCAAAACTCTGTTGTTGCTTCAGTGCTTTATACATTGTCTGATAATAAGAAAATTAACATCATAGATACACCCGGGTTCGATGATTTTATTGGTGAGGTCATCTCCGCGCTCAGGGTTGCAGATACAGCCTTGATGATTGTCAATTCTGTGAATGGAGTTGAAGTAGGAACTGAGATTACATGGAGACATACAGCAAAACAAAACAAACCTGTCATCTTCGTTCTCAATCATCTGGATCATGAGAATTCAAATTTTGACGATTCTGTTCGTCAATTGAAACAGGCATTCGGAAATAATGTCACCCTGATGCAATATCCGGTAAATTCAGGATCAGGATTTAATTCTTTCATCGATCTCCTGAAGATGAAGTTATATAAATATCCTCAGGGAGGAGGTAAGCCAGAGATCATTGATATACCAGAAAATGAAAATAGCAAGGCTTCCGAGCTTCACGATGCTTTGGTGGAAGAACTTGCCTCAAAAGACGAGTCGCTGATGGAAGTGTTTTTCGAAAAGGGGAGCCTGACCGAAGAGCAGATAGCAAGTGCATTAAAATCAGGATTGTTGTCCCGCACTATATTCCCTTTGCTTTGCATTAGTGCAAGAAACAATATGGGCGTTGGCCGTCTTCTTGAATTCATCTCTTCCAGTGTTCCTGCACCCAATGAGATGCCTGCAACCAAAACAAAAGATGGAAAAGAGTTGAAATGCCTTGCCAATCAGCCTGCTTCAGCATTTGTTTTTAAGACAAGTATAGAGTCTCACCTTGGTGAAGTTTCATTTTTTAAAGTATATTCCGGTGAGATCACGGAAGCGATGGATATGATCAACCCTACCAGGAATGGTGCAAAGGAAAGACTTTCGCAGTTATTTGTCATCAATGGGAAGAGCCGCGATAAAGTAGAAAAACTTGTGGCCGGAGATATTGGAGCCACTATAAAGATGAAAAATACATTCACTAATAATACGCTGAATTCTACAAAGAACCCGGATGACATTATCGAACCCATTGTTTATCCTGAACCAAAATTCAGGACTGCCGTGAAAGCAAGAAACCAGGGTGATGATGAGAAACTGGGAGGCATCCTGAGTGAAATGAGCAAGATGGATCCCACATTGGTGTTGATTTATTCCAAAGAATTAAAACAAGTATTGCTGCTTGGTCAGGGAGAACTTCATTTGAACATCGCAAAATGGAATATAGAGAACCTTGAAAAAATCGGAATTGAGTTTATTGCCCCAAAGATCCCGTATCGTGAAACCATTACCAAATCTGCAAAGTCCACGTATCGCCACAAGAAACAATCTGGTGGGGCAGGTCAATTTGGTGAAGTTCATATGCTGATTGAACCTTTCCGTGAAGGAATGAAGGACCAAACGGAATTCCCGATCCGTGGAAGGGACGTTATTGAACTGGAATGGGGTGGAAAACTTCTTCTGCACAACTGCATTGTGGGCGGCGCCATCGATGCGCGTTTCATCCCTGCAATTTTAAAAGGAATCATGGAGAAGATTGAAGAAGGCCCACTTACAGGTTCATATGCCAGAGATATTGTTGTCAGTGTTTATGACGGAAAGATGCACCCGGTTGATTCCAATGAAATTTCTTTTAAACTCGCAGGAAGGCATGCATTTAAAGAAGGATTTAAAAATGCAGGACCAAAAATCCTTGAACCTGTTTATGATGTTGAAGTCATTGTCCCGGAAGATAAAATGGGAGATGTAATGACGGATCTGCAGGGTCGCCGGGCAATTATTATGGGGATGGACAGTGAAGGCAATTTCCAAAAGATCATTGCGAAGGTTCCGCTTGCTGAAATGAACCGTTATTCCACAGCGTTGAGCTCGCTTACCAGCGGCAGGGCTACGTATAGCATGAAATTTGCCGAATATACACAGGTGCCCGGAGAAGTCCAGGACAAACTGCTGAAAATATACGAAGAGCAGGAAAAAGAAGAGGAATAAACAGGTTTTTTTTAACAGTCGAATATTGATCAACGAATTGTGAGTTCCGATCTGATTTCAAAAATCGTTAATCAATATTCGATTGCTTAAATTTTCCAAGACGCAGTATTGCCTTTTGACTTTTTTCATGTTTTCCTCGGTTTTTTTGCTTCAAAAATTAATTCACAGATAATCAGCGACATATTCGTGTATTTTTATATTTTTGGGTGTCCCGAAGATGATCAATCATGTTTATTCGAAAAAAACCCAATAAAAGTGGAGTTATCAGTATTCAGATTATTGATAAGAGTTAAGGAAAGTATAGTGTAGTAAAAACTGTGGGTAGTTCAAAGGATACATTAATGGTTCAGGTTTTATTAAAGGAAGCAAAAATTCAATTAGCACAATTAACAGGACAAGCATCACTTAATTTTGATATTGAAAGAGAACAGGAACTTATCGATTTATTTTTTAACGGGATCAAGGAAATCAGACTTGAGGGACCGGAATTGGTTTTAGGAAAATTATTTGATGAAATAGGATTTTGTAGGATCAAAGATGATCTTTTTAGACATCTGGTAATTGCCCGGTTATGTTATCCGGTAAGTAAGCTCAAAACCACCGATTATCTTTATAAATACAAAGGAATTACTATTGATGTAGAGCGTATCTACCGCTATCTTGACAAGCTACACAATAAACAAAAGGATCTGGTACAGCAAATCAGCTATGCACATACCATAAAAATACTGGATGATAAAATCAGCGTAGTATTCTATGATGTTACCACACTTTATTTTGAGATAGAAGACCAGGATGATTTACGAAAAACAGGATTCTCAAAAGATGGTAGACATCAAAATCCTCAAATTTTATTAGGGCTTTTAGTAAGTCTGGATGGTTATCCGCTAGCATATGAAATATTTGAAGGAAATAAGTATGAAGGACACACGATGCTTCCGGTCATTGAGGCTTTTAAAGCGACCTATAAACTGGAAAAGCTGGTAGTAGTAGCTGATGCGGGTTTGCTGTCTAATGACAACATAGCTGAGTTGCAAAGTAAACAATATGAATACATCCTTGGAGCAAGAATCAAGAATGAAACACATTCCTTACAGCAACAAATACTGGCTTTGTCTCTGGGTAATGGCCAGTGTACAGAACTTGAAAGAGAGACTCATACCCGGTTGATTTTAAGCTATTCTGAATCAAGAGCAAAAAAAGATGCAGTTAATAGAAAACGAGGGTTGGATAAACTGGAACGCAGTATCAAAAAAGGGAAACTGTCCAAGAAAAACATTAATAACAGAGGCTACAATAAATACCTGAAATTAGAAGGAGATGTAACGATCAGTATCGATTACGACAAATGTAAAGATGATGCAAAATGGGACGGGCTTAAAGGATATATCACAAATACAATACTCTCAAAAGATAAGGTCATCGAGCAATATGGAAATTTATGGAAGATTGAAAAGGCTTTCAGAATATCAAAAACTGATTTGCGGATAAGACCTATCTATCACCGTCTCAAGCATCCCATTGAAGCTCATATTTGTATCGCATTTTGTGCTTACAAAATATATAAAGAGTTAGAACGCCAACTTAAAAGTAAAGAACCAAAATTAAGTCCAGAGAAAGCAATTGATATCGCCAATACTATCTACAAAATTACGATCACAACCCCTTTCTCAAACACTCAAGAATCAAGATTGCTTCTGCCAAACGAGGAACAAATTAGGTTACTCAAACTGTTCGGTGCTTAGTTGGGTGTCCCAGCGGGGAAAACAGGAGGAATAAACAGGTTTTTTTTACAGTCGAATATTGATCAACGAATTGTGAGTTCCGATCTGATTTCAAAAATCGTTAATCAATATTCGATTGCTTAAATTTTCCAAGACGCAGTATTGCCTTTTGACTTTTTTCATGATAATGGGTAAAATATAA
>CAIWTA010000113.1 GCA_903915465.1 uncultured Bacteroidales bacterium
ATATCTATAGAAACTTCAATTGAAACAAACGATGGAAGATGGTTTACTGTAAGGATTATGCCTTACCGCACGTTAGACGACCATATCGACGGAGTGGTTATTACATTTACCGATATAACTTCAGGCAAAATTGCCGAGGATAAACTAACCGAAAGCGAAATGCGATTCAGAACCATTTTTCAGGAATCGCCCATGGGAATTGCTTTGATTGATTCACTAACGGGGCAAATCTATGAAGTTAATTCTATGTTTGCCAAAATAGCGGGCAGAACAATGGAAGAAATGGTGAAAATCAACTGGATGAGCATAACGCATCCGGATGATATTCAGGGAGATACTGATAAAATGATGCTACTGAATGCCGGGAAAATAGACGGATTCCGGATGGAAAAACGATACCTTCATCAAGATGGGACTGCTGTATGGATTAACATGACTATTGCTCCTGTGAAAGTTGAAGATAAAACGCACCCGCGCCATCTTTGCATGATTGAGGACATCACCGATCGCAAGTTGGCGGAAGAGGCCTTGCAGAAAAGCAAGGGAAGTTTATGAAATAAAACATCCAAAATATGGTCTCCGTTGTAAAATATTTTTCAATGATAAAAAAAGACACCAAATCCAATTCTGCAAACCTTCGCAAAAAAGCAGAGGAGCTGCTGAAATCGAAACCATCCACTTCATCTTCGCGCAGTGTCAGTAAAACTAATCAACCAATTAACCAATCTGAATCCGCAACGCTGAAACTCCTTAATGAGATGAAGGTGTACCAGGTAGAGCTGGAGTTGCAGAATGATGAGCTCATGCTGGCGAAAGAACAGGGAGAAATGGCTGCTGCAAAATATGCTGAATTATACGATTTTGCGCCAACAGGATATTTTACCCTTTCCAAAGACGGTAAAATTATTGCGCTAAACCTATGCGGATCGCAAATGCTTGGAAAAGAACGCTTGCGTTTGACGAACAGTAGTTTTGGCCTTTTTGTTTCCAATAATACAAAACCAATCTTCAATCTATTTCTCAAGAAAGTATTTAACAGCAAAACCAAAAAAAACTGCGAGGTAGTTCTTTCAGTTAAGGGTAATTTACCCTTGTATGTCTACCTCACCGGCATCATGACTGGAAATGGAGACCAATGTCTTATAACCGCGGTTGATATGACCGAACACAAGAGGGCAGAAGATGAGTCGCGTGAAAACGAGGAAAACTTTCGTTCCATATTTGAAAATAACTCCGTAGCAATTGCCATAATTGAACGAGATTCGACCATATCTATGGTAAATGAAGAATATTGCAAATTGAGTGGTTACACTAAGCAAGAGGTTTCGGGAATGAGTTGGACACAACAAATACCACCTGAGGAACTTAAACGATTAAAAGAATATACCCGCAGAAGGCTGATAAATCCCACTAATGCTCCTGATAAATACGAATTTAAATATTATCATAAAAATGGTGAAATAAGGAATGCGCTTATCTCTGTCACCATGATTCAAAGCGACAGACAAATTATCGCCTCATTCATTGATATCACTGAGCGGAAGCAGGCGGAAGATGAGATCAAACGCAGCGATGCTGCACTCAATCGTCAGGAAGAACTGCTCTTATCGCTTCTCGATAACCTACAAATGGGCGTCTTCATGGTAGAGGCACCATCTGGGAATCCTCTGGTGGCGAACGAAGCGGCTTTTAATATTCTGGGACGGGGAATCCTTCTCGATGCATCCAAGCAGAATCCATCAGAACTCTGCATAGCCCGCAAAATAGGGAACCTCGACCCTTATCCTCCGGAAGAAATGCCCCTCCTGCTGGGGATGGCCGGCAAGTCTACACACGTTGACGACATGGTGATTGAGCGTCCTGACGGCACTAACGTACGCTTGGAGGTATTCGGCTCGCCTGTGATGGACGACCAGGGAAAGATATGGGCAAGTCTAATGAGTTTCTTTGACATCACCGAACGCAAACAGGCGGAAAGACTTCAATATCTGTCAAATAAAATATTAGGTGTTCTTAACAGCAACCTGAACTTGAAAGATATGATTGGTGGTGTCTTAAAGACGATCCAACAGGAAACGAAATTTTCCGCTCTGGGAATTCGCATCAAAAGCGGTGATGATTTTCCCTATTTTTCACAAATCGGTTTTTCTGAGGATTTTCTTACAACAGAAAATACCCTGACAGTTAAAGGCAGAGATGGCGGGATATGCTGGGAAAAAAACGGCATACCCTGCATTGAATGTTTCTGTGGTTTAGTGCTTTCAGCGCAAGCAGATTCTACAAATCCTTTGTTTACTGAGCAGGGAAGTTTCTGGACAAACAATTCGCCTGTATTATCGGGTATGTCAACTGGCAAAGAGTCAAGACATAACTATCGAAACCGTTGCATTCGTGAAGGCTTCCTTTCGGTAGCACTTATCCCCATCCGCGCTAACGAGGAAGTTGTTGGCCTTTTGCAACTCAACGACCGGAAAAAAGATTGTTTTTCCCACAGTATGATGCAGTTTTTTGAAAGTCTTTGCGAAATAATCGGTGTAGCGCTAATGCGGAAACAGGCAGAAGAAGCATTGGAGCAAAGCCACAAGCTTCTTTTCAAACTTTCGGAGCAGGTGCCCGGTGTTATTTACCAATACAGGTTATTCCCCGATGGACGCTCCTGCTTTCCATATTCGAGTACAGGAATGAAAGATATTTACGAGGTTTCGCCAGATGATGTTCGCGAAGATGCCACAGCTGTTTTCGGGATGCTGCATCCCGATGACTTAGAGCGGGTTTCCGAATTAATCTTTGAATCAGCCCGTACCCTTCAACGATTCCTTTGCGAGTTTCGGGTTGTGCTTCCAAGACAGGGCTTGCGCTGGCGGCATAGCGATGCAATTCCAATCCGGCTGGAAGACAACAGCACACTTTGGCATGGCATTATATACGATATCACCGAGATTAAAAAAACAGAATCAGAATTAATATCAGCCAAAGAAAAAGCAGAAGAAAGCGATCGTTTGAAATCTGCATTTCTCGCAAATATGAGCCATGAAATCAGAACACCTATGAACGGTATTCTGGGTTTTGCGGGACTACTTAAAAGACCGAAGTTAACAGGTAAAGAACGGAAGGAGTATATCAGCATCATTGAGAAAAGTGGCGACCGTATGCTCAATATTATAAACGATATAATCAATATCTCAAAAGTAGAATCTGGCCAAATGGGAATTTATATTTCAGAAACGAATATAAACGAACAAATCGAATACATCTATACCTTCTTCAAGCCAGAGGTTGAACAAAAAGGAATACAGATTTTCTTTAAAAATCCGTTGCCGGCAAAAGAAGCCATCATCAAAACAGATCGCGAGAAACTCTACGGCGTTTTTACCAACCTTGTTAAAAATGCAATTAAATTTACATCTGCCGGCTCCATTGAACTTGGTTATGAGAAAAAAGGTAAATACATTGAATTTTTTGTAAAAGATACAGGTGCCGGCATTCGTCAGGAACAGAAGGAGATCATTTTTGAAAGATTCAGGCAAGGTAGTGAGTCGCATTCCAGAAATTATGAAGGTGCAGGATTGGGTTTGTCCATTTCGAAAGCGTATGTGGAATTACTGGGTGGAAAAATTTGGGTAGAAAGTGCGCTAGAAAAAGGATCAATATTTTATTTTACCCTTCCTTATAACCCTGCACAGAAAGAGAAAATAGCCATCAATCATGTTGCTTCTGCTGATGGAGATAAGGATCAATTAAAAAATCTGAAAATATTAATTGTCGAAGACGATGCACCATCTGCAATACTAATTGCAATGGCAGTCAAAATATTTTGTAAAGACTTTTTAAACGCCAGAACCGGAGTCGAAGCTATTGAAGCTTGCCGCAATAATCCTGACCTTGATTTAATTCTGATGGATATTAAAATGTCAGAAATGGACGGATATGAGGCCACACGGCAAATCCGGCAATTTAATAAAGATGTGATTATTATCGCGCAAACTGCTTTTGGCATGACAAGCGACAGAGAAAAGGCAATAGAGGCGGGGTGCAATAACTACATCGCAAAACCCATCAACATCGAAGAGTTAACAGTTTTAGTGGAAAAGTATTTTTAAAATACATGTTCCCCGATAGCGGACAATAACGTATGATCAGAAAAATGATTATAACGATAATGATGCCCTCTACTTTGATTATGCACCTGGGCGTCTACTTTATTATCAATTTTTTTGTCACAATTTCTTTGTCAGACTTTGCTTTTATTATATAAATTCCGCTGGATAAATTTACTAAAACAATTTTCACCTTTGTGTCGTCGTTATTGATTGTTCTTATAATTTGTCCTTCGAGATTAAGAATTTCTATTGTGGCTTTTACAGGAATCGTGATTGTGAAGTTTCCTGTAGATGGATTTGGATAAATAGTAAATTGATTGTTGATTCCTGCCTCATTAATTCCAATGTGATTTATTGTTACACAAGAAGATGTATCTGAACAGCCATTACCATTCATTGTAACCACTACTGCGTAAGCTCCATTTGCTGTTGCTGTGTAGCTTTGACTGGTTGCACCCTGAATGGCTAAACCGGTAGCACAGTTCAACCATTGATATCCGGCTCCACTAAGGTTTGCAGTTATAGTTGGTGAACTTAAAGTAGTATTTACATCTGGCAAAGCGTTTATTGAAATAGCACTGCCATTATCGGTGCCAGTAACCACAGGATTACTTCCAACAACCCTTATTCTGTAAGCATTGCCCGGTGGTGTGATTGCAGGAATTACAGCGCTGATGGTACCCGCGTTTGTAGAAGTAATGCTGCCAATAGTTACAGGCGATGCAAACGAACCTGATGCATCCGACAGTTGAGCGGTAAATACGTTACCTGCATCATAAGCTCCGGATATTGTAAAAGGAACATCAATGGAACCACCCACACAATTGGTTAAATCAACTGGTGATGTAGCGATAGTTACCGGAATTTCTATAAGGTTGGTGTATTGTGGATTCCTTCCGTTGGTTCCATCAAAATCAAGCTTTTTGGTAAAAGTAGATGTAACCGGATTAAATTGAAACAAAACCCCCATATCATTTGCTCCACCGCTGTTAGTCATTCCATACAGATTTCCATCAAATGCCTGCATTAAAGAGCCAAACGGAGAACCTCCATTGGATGAACCATCAAAATCGAATTTATTAGTAAATGTGGAGGAAACAGGATCAAATTGAAACAAAACACCAACGCTATGTGCTCCGCCGGCTTCAGTCAATCCATAAAGTTTTCCATCCGCAGCCTGTATTAGTGAGCCATCAGGATCGCCTCCGGTTGTCACCATATCAAAATCCAGCTTTTTAGTAAAGTTGTTATTTTGAGGATTAAATTGAAACAAAACGCCATACTCATTTAATCCACCGGATTTAGTCATTCCATATAGCATTCCATCAGTTGCCTGTAGTAAAGAACCATAAGGATTTTGTCCTTTTGCTTCACCGTCAAAAGTAATCTTTACAGTAAAGGCGTTATTACCAGGATTGAATTGAAACAAAACCCCCATATTATTTGCTCCACCCTGGTAAGTCATTCCATAAAGCATTCCATCAGTTGCAAACGTTAAAGCGCCGCAAGGAGTGCTTCCGGTTGTTGCTCCATCAAAATCAAACAGTTTAGTAAAAGTGTCATTTTGAGGATTAAATTTAAACAAAACGCCATTATCGTTTGTAGCACTTGTTCCACCCGCAGTAGCCATTCCATAAATAATTCCATCCGGTGTCTGTATTAAAGAACCATAAGGATAACGACCATCTGCAAAATCAAAACTATACTTTACAGAATAGGTACTGGTAGTAGGATCAAATTGAAACAAACTACCTGCATTGCCTGCTTCTCCGTAATAAGTCATTCCATATAGTTTTCCATCCGATGCCTGCAGTAAAGAGCCATATGGATCTCCTCCTGGTTCAACAAAAGAATATTTAACCATTTCATTATTTCCCGAAGCGTCGGTCTTAAAAATAATACCTGCATCGTTTTGCCCGCCAAAGGCTACTCCCCAAAGTTGTTTCTGGTTTTGGGAATAAATGTTAATACTCAATAATCCCACGATCGTAAAGATTATTATTGCTGTTGCTGTGGTAATTGTTTTTTTCATTTTGGTTATTTTTTATAGGTTAAAGATACTTGATTTAATAGGCTAATTTCGACTTGTTTATTAAATTTTTACATAAAATTATCAATTGTATCATTCATATTTTCCCGTCTTGCTGATAATCATTCAGGGTTTCCGCTGCAAATTACAAAAAATCACGGATTTACTACACAAGGCAATTGGCAATCCATATTTCCTTAAAAACCGAAAAAGTTTAGGTCAATAGAAAGAGAATGTGAGTGATATAAGTGCACAACAAAATCCTTTCAATAGTCCTTTTACCCCTTGTAGTGTTCATATTTTGAAAAAATAAGACAGACAATAAACGGTCTTCCGATTATTTTTCAGATTCTGTGTCAGATGTTTTTTCCTTAAGAGAACCTCCAAGCTTCTGAACCAAAAGGCCGGAGAGAATTGGGAGCAAGGACGAACCATCTGAACTTCCCTGAATCATAATATCAGGAGTAACTTTGATGTGGCCGGTTGCAATTTGTTTTGAAATTTCAATTGCAACAATTCCATCGGGGGTAAGAGCTTTTTTCTGTGCTTCGTAACCCTTTGCAATACCTTCTCCTTCTGCGGCTGCAGCGACACCTTTTGCTTTACCAAGAAGTTCTGTTCCTTCTGCTTCACCGGCCATTTCAGCTCTTTTGGCTCCACCCTTACCTTCTGCGTCAAGGATTACCTTCTTCTTCATATTCTCAGCAATTTTAAGGTCAATGCTCGACTGAACAAGAACACCCTGTTTGTCTGCTTCTGCCTTTTTTGACTCCATCGCAATTCTGGTCTCCTGAGCCTCCATCTCTTTGTTGTACATTTCCTTCTGTTGTTCAGCAATAACCCTTGCTGTTTGCGTTGCCATGAGATCAGGAGGAAGCTGGATTTGACAGATGAGAACAGAAACCAGTTCAACATGGTATTTTTCGAGCTCAACTCTTGTCCGGTTTTCTGCTTTTTCCTGTTCTTCATGACGATCCTGCATAAAGTTCATTGCGGAAGTTGCGGAAGCCTGGTTACGGAAACTGGAATCAATCATCGGATGAATCACATGATTTATGAGATTATCAATAGAGCCGATTTTGGAAATCATGTAAGGTGCCTGATCAGGGCGGATCCGGATAATCACTTTCACAGATACTTTCATTTCAAAAGCATCCTTGGATACGATTGCTAACGGATTGAATTGGTTTTTTTCTCCTTCGTCCCAGTCAATAGTAATGTTAGTTGTATCGACGATATGTGGGATAAAAGCATTTGTGTTTAAATAATAAACACCTGGACCTGCAACTTCTTCCTGAATACCACGATATCCTTGAGGAACAACATACCTCTCAATTCCGGCATCCAATCTTTCTTCAACTTCTTTGGTCCCTTCGATTGTTTTTGGTTCTTCTTTTTGAAGTTTTTCGATGGCATGATGCTCTTTCCCCACATTGGAGATGATAACTGCAACCTGACCTCTTTTAACTTCTGCTACATCAGCGAAGTTTACCTCAAACATGTATGGATTCACGTAATATGTTCCAGGTTTTAAAAGATCAAGTTGAGGACCTCTCTGGCCACCTTTATCCAAAAATGCCTGAGCATCCTGAAAATTACTGTGTCCTTCGACAGAGATTGCAATCAATTCTGTTGGAGGAAGAGGTTGGCCATCTTTTGCAGTTATAAGGCCGATTTTTTTTGATTCAATAATTGTTGCATCAACAATCTTGAAGTCGAAAAGCCAGGTATTGATACGGTGAGTTCCAGGTTGAAGGACATCACTCTGTGGTCCTTTTTGACCACCATTCAGAAGAAAAAGTTCTCCATTTGAGAAATTCGCATGACCCTCAATTCTCTTTCCTAATAAGCGACCGGGATCGAGTGGCTTACCATCTGTTGCGGTTATTACGGCCAGTTGTCCTTTTGGAATTTCAATCTCATCAACTTCCGCTACTTCAAAAAGATAAGGGTTAATCATATACTGACCAGGAGGAAGAAACGGAACTTGTGGTCCCTTTTGGCCGCCATTGTTAAGAAAAGCTTCTCCGTCCTGGAAATTGTTGCATAAAACAACTTTTGCAAAGATTTGTCCGCTGGGGATTGTTGCTCCGGCCAGTGCGCGAACTAAACCGACTTTCCCTTCCCCAATAAATTTAAATGGGACCTTCTTTGTTTTGTAGATAAAAGGAACCAGAAAGTGAAGATTCGGACCGAGCGTTCTAGCCTGAAGACCAACTTCATTGCGAAGAGCGACAGTGCGTCCAACCATTTCTTTCCCAAAGTACTTTCTTTCAATCAGGCAAATATTTAAACCCCTTACATTGACAAAAGCATTCAGGATTGTCACCAGAATAAGTATGCCCAGCAAAGCTAAGAGCACAGCTGTTACAATAGTACTTATCATACTTTAAACTCCTATATTAAATTCGCTTACTCTTTTAAGGATTTTCCGCTTTCTCCTTTAATTTTTTAAAGACGAAAATTTGTTTCAATTATAGCATATTCTTGACAAATGTGCAATTTTTTGTTGGGTATATTTAGCTTTAAAAGCAATATCACAAAAAAAAATCGAGCATGATTCATAGCACTCATAATTTTTTGTCGACGGTACTGGAAAAGCCGCTCACTTTGACCGGTCTTCGGCGGAGCAATCTGATCACTACTCCATGTTGATGGTTAAGATGATATGGTGGTCAGTAAAAACCGGCAGAGGGGCGTTGTTTTGACGATTTTTTCAGATAAATCATCTGTTGATGTAATCAACATCATAAAAGGATGAATTACAAAATTTTTTTGGACAGGAAGGAAGTTTATAATTAGTTTTGATCATTCTAAACAAGTCTTAATTCTTATACCATGAAAAAAATAATCACAATTACTGCTTTTCTTATCGCTGTTATTTCCTTATCCGGAATGACGCAGGAAATGAACCTCGATACACTTTTGTCCAGATATTATAAAACAATCGGAATGGCTACCATAAAGGATTGGAATACCCTGATTATGAAGGGAAAGACAACTGCCCAGGGGATGGATCTTCCTGTCACTATTTATATGAAACGACCAGGAAAGATCAGGGTTGAGGTTGAGATCCAGGGAAATAAAATGCTCCAGGTTCTAGACGGACAGTCCGGATGGAGTGTCATTCCATGGTCCGGTACAATGGATCCGCAGGATATGACACCGGACGACGTAAAAGGGATGAAACAGCAGGCTGATTTTGAAGGTTCACTGTACAACTGGAAAGAGAAAGGACATAAACTTGAGTTTATCGGGAAGGAAGATATGGACGGAACGCAGGTATATAAGCTCAAAGCCGTCCTTGCCAATGAAAATATTGAGACCTATTATTTTGATGCGGAGAGTTTTGTCCCTATTAAAGTTTCGAGTGTTATGAAAATACAGGGAAATGAAACTGAAAGCGAAAGTTTGCCAGGCAATTATAAAGCGGTGGAAGGAGCAATGATGCCATTTGCCATCGAGAATAAATTTAAAGGTCAGACTGTTTCAAACGTTTTAATTGAAACCTATGAAGTTAATAAAGTTGTAGACGATAATCTCTTCATCAAGCCGTTAAAAAAATAGTATTATGACTGGTCCTATGAATCTGGTCACCCGAAAGAGTCTCTTTTTCTTTCTGTTAAGTTTTTTCAATCTTTTTTCAGGTTCTTCCTTTGCGCAGCGATCTGTAAGAATTGATGAGAATACTTTTGGTGATATTACGGCCCGGCAACTCGGACCTGCAGCCATGAGCGGGCGTATTTCCGCAATTGATGCCGTTGATAAAAATCCCGGTATTGTGTACGTGGGAGCGGCCAGCGGCGGTTTGTGGAAGTCAAAAAACTGGGGTACAACATTCAAGCCCGTTTTTGATAAATACAACCTTTCGATTGGAGCAATTACCATTGATCAGAATCATCCGGATACGATCTGGGTGGGAACCGGTGAGGTGTGGGTCAGAAATTCCACTTCTGCCGGAGATGGAATTTACAGGACAACAAACGGCGGTGAAACCTGGAAAAAGATGGGACTGGAAAAATCTGAACGCATCGCAAAAATCATCATCCATCCTAAAAACCCCGATCTGATTTATGTTGCTGTTCCTGGTAATTTATGGAATTCAAGTTCCGACAGAGGATTGTATAAGACGTCCGATGGCGGTAAAACCTGGGATAAGATCCTTTATCTGGATGAAAACACGGGTTGTTCAGATGTGGCTATGGATGTTCAGAATCCGGATATCCTTTTTGCGGGAATGTGGGAATTCCGGCGTACACCCTGGTCATTCAGTTCAGGAGGAAAGAGCAGCGGTTTGTACCGTTCATCAGATGGTGGCAAAACCTGGTCGAAAATCACAAAAGACCTCCCGGAAGGAATGGTTGGAAGGGTAGCCCTTTCAGTTTCGCCTGTGAAATCAGATATTGTTTATTCACTCATCGAAGCAAAAAATTCAGCCTTGTACCGTTCCGGAGATAAAGGAATTGGCTGGAGCAAAATATCCGAATCTCAGGCAGTCGGCGATCGTCCATTCTATTTTTCCAACCTGATCACTGATCCGGTTGATACGAACATTCTTTATAAACCAGGTTTTATGTTGTATAAAAGTTCGGACGGCGGAAAAACATTTGGGTCTGCAGCTGTGGAAGGAGGAAATTATCACAGTGATTGTCATGTTCTTTATATCAGTAAAAAAGACAACAATTTCATTTATCTTGGAACCGATGGTGGTGTTTATTTGTCATTGGATAAAGGAAATACCTGGAAGTTTCTCCGCAATCTTCCGGTTTCACAATTCTATCATGTAAGCACTGATATGGCTGATCCGTTTAATGTTTACGGAGGATTGCAGGACAATGGATCATGGTACGCACCATCACAGGTTGCGGGTGGAAATTCTAATTCCGACTGGAAAAGTGTCGGGTTTGGAGATGGTTTTTATGTTTATTGCGATAAACTTGATTCAAGCATTCTTTACTGGCAGTTCCAGGGAGGGAAAATTGCCAGGTATTACAAGAGATCAGGAGAATATAAATCATTGATGCCCTTTAAGGACGATGGCTCCCAGGATCTTCGCTTCAACTGGAATACACCTTTGATTTTCAGCCCTGCCAGCAATAATTTTTATACCGCATCACAATACCTGTATAAATCATATAACCGTGGTGATTCCTGGTGCAGGATTTCCCCGGACCTGTCAACAAATGATCCGAAAAAGCTGAAACAGGAGACTTCCGGCGGCCTGACTGCAGATAATTCATCGGCCGAAAATCATTGTACGATATATACTGTCAATGAATCTCCATTAGACAGCCTGATAATATGGGCTGGCACGGATGATGGGAATCTCCAGGTAACTACGGATGGCGGAAAAACGTGGAACAATGTCGTTACCAATATTTCCGGTCTTCCCCGGTCAACTTGGTGTTCTTATGTTGAACCGGGAAGATTTGACAAGAATACGGTTTATGTTACTTTTGACGGACACCGGTTGGGTGATAAAACGCCCTATGTTTTTACCAGCAAAGACCTTGGCAAGACATGGAAAGCATTGGCCGACACTTCGATCAAATCCTGGTGTCATGTCATAAAAGAAGACCTGGTAAATCCTGATCTGCTTTTTCTTGGAACAGAAACCGGATTGTACATTTCACTCAACGGCGGTAAAGACTGGGCGCACTTTAGTGGCAATTTGCCGCATGTACCCATCATGGATATGACGATTCATCCGCGGGATCATTCATTGGTTGTGGCCACTCACGGACGGGGCATTATGGTGATTGATGACCTCAAGCCGTTGCGGATGTTATCGGATGAAATACTGAATGCAGATTTGAAATTTCTGGATACAAAAGATTATATCATCCGGGACGAAATACCGGGGCAGGGCTGGAACGGAGATGATGAATACACCGGGGAGATGACCAGAGAAGCCGCGCAGATCGTTTACTTCCAGAAAAAGAGACATGTTTTTGGCGAGATGTATATGGAGATTTATGATAAAGACAATAAAATGATCCAACGGCTTCCGGCAGGAACGCGCAAAGGGATCAATGTTGTTTATTGGACTATCCGGATGAAACCACCGAAAGTTCCGGTATCTCCGCAAATTGAAGGATCATCCATGATCGGACCCAATTATCCGGCCGGAGAATACACTGTCAAGCTGCATAAGGGAACAGAGGCCTTTGATACGAAGATCCGGATAGCTTTCAATCCCAAATCCAGCCATTCAGTTGCAGATCAGGAAACCCGGCAGAATGCGCTGATGAAAGCTTACCATCTGATGGAAAAGCTTGCCTGGCTCGATCGCGTGGCAATATCTGTCAGGGATACGGCAAAGCATCGATCCGGTGGCGTTTCGAAATCACTTGCCAGAAGACTTCATGAAGCTGAAACCTGTATGGATAGCCTCCATCAAAAGATGGTTGTTGTGAAAGAAGGAAAAGTTGTGAATGACGAACGGTTACGGGAAAAGGTCGGCTTTATTTACGGTTCTGTCATGAGTTACAAAGGTAAACCAACGGATTCGCAACAAAGCGGACTGATCTCACTGGCAAAGGAAGTTGACAAAATCAATTCCGAAATTTCTGCTTTTAAGGAACATGAACTTCCGGAACTCAACCGTACTTTATTGAAGAACGGAAAAAAAGAAATCCCGATGATTACCGAGGAAGATTTTTTGAAGGAGAAGTAAATCTCATCACTACCCACACACGCTTCGTTCTGCTTTTTCCTTTCCCTTACCTGTCTCCCGGTAATCCCTATTACAATGCTCGTCCATAATACGCCGAATACTTGACATACGAAAAGTATTTATTAAAAATGAGAAAGATCATTCATCAGTGCCAAATTAAGTTGAATGATGAAACGAGGCCCCTTTCAAATTTTTCAATAGATTGGGTTCGGAATTTTCTGATAGGTTGGGTGTAATGGTGGTTTCTCCCCAAAATAAGTTGGCGGAACAAAGTGGATCCAAAGTTCCATCGTGTTCATATCCATTATTACTGACTGCATTGTTGTATAGGCAGCCGAAATTCCCTTAACGCCGGTTCCGTCTTCAAGTGCGGATAAAGGATCAGATTGGTTCCACACTTGCTGCATTTCAGAAGTGAAAATCGCCCCCTGGCTCATTTTGCCGTCGCTATTCGGTCCCGAATATCCCGTAATAGATTTCAGCGTCTCAATATCAATACGCTGCCCGAAAGGAACGTCCGCATATTTGTCTCTGAAAGAGGTCCAGCGCGTTGTGTTTTCAAAGTTCAGACTATCCCAGTCATTGTCCGGTAGGCGAAAATCGTTAACGGCGGCAAAGATACCGGGAATTCCCCAGGTCTGATCCGGTGTCAATCCGGGGTTCAGCGCGGATGACGCTGTTCTGAAACTGCGATTTCCTAAGGCTCCTCCCGGGATATCGTTTACCTGATTTTCCACGACTCCTGCAGTTGCCGGATCGGCTAACAGTATCGCATGGTTGTACAAATAAAGATTCTTTGGATCTTTCATAAAATCAGATATTTGAGCAAGGGTAGAAAAATTCTCGAAAGCATAACGCAGGTCAAAAAACAAGGAACGCCGGTTTGCAAGATCTGATGGATATAGGGTACCTGTTGTTGCATTGATAACCGCGCCGAATATTTTATGTTGGTTGAACAAGGTAAGGCCGTTTAACTGCCCCAGTGGACCGATATTGGTTATTGTCTTGCCACCGTTCTTATACGTGGTAATTGAGTGAAGATAAGCAATGCCATAACGCGCCATGCTGAGCCAGTCCCAGTTTCTTCCAACAATTGTGTTTCCTGTTGCAGACGCATTGCCGGTTGCTGCAGATGCAGAGCAGGATGACGGCCGCATGATTTCTGAAAACAGCTGGTAAATCAAGAATTCATTCTTCGAGAGCCTCCCATCTACAAGTTTGTCTTCATCATATTTAAAAATATCCTGCATGCCCGCAATCTCATCTTTATAGTCATTATTGAGATTTTCATAGATTATCTTTGCCCGCTCTTTGACTGTAGCAAACGTTAGTGGATTTGACGAATTCTCCAGCACAACCAAGTGCATTGCTAACAAAAAATCAATTGTCGCCTCATAGTCCGGCATTGCTTGCCTGATGGCAATTGCAAACTGACGGCCCATCTCACGGTGTGAGATATTGGAATAATCCAGGGTAACGTTATAGTAGTTTCCCATTTTCTGAATGGTGACCGGGTTATATCGGGCGATGTCGGTGCTTTTACGGCAACCCAACAGCGTAATCGCGACTCCTGCGATCAGCAAAGCTATACCCGCAAATTTTTTAATTTTCATATAGAGCACCATCCCCGGTTCGGATTCAATGGTGGTTTTCGGGTCTTCAAAAATTTGTTTGCCAAAGGCTTTGTCCTCATTCATCTTGCCTATGATCTTCTCTTCAAAGCCCTTCCTGGTTTTGTTTGTTTCCATGATGGTTTTCCTTTGGTTTCTGAATATGGTTGTCCTTTGTCAAATTTACAAAAGCCTACGGAAAGAATCATCAATAAATTACCGGAAAAAAGAAAAAGTCTGATTATTGTAATTATCAATACTTTTTTTCATCGCAAGGTTTGTTAATCTTTCTTTGTGAATACCTATTCATTTTCTCCATTAAAGATTATACCCCTTTGTAGGTAAAAAAGTATTCAACCAATAAGAAAACCACCTACAACATCCATGTTGTAAGTGGTTGATTTTGAAGTAGTCTAAGACAACTTGGCTTGTGGGAGTAAATGTGCAAAACGTAAAGTCTAAAACTTTGCATTGGTCGCGGTGGGAAAACCTATTGATGTGAAATGGTGAGATCTAAATGGCAAAATAGTCTTGCCATCTTGCATTTGTCGTGGGCCCACCTGGACTTGTTGAATCGGCAGAGGGGTGGTCAATTTGGATCGGCGAAGCCTGGTCAAGGAAAGCGTTTTTCCATCAGGAGTTGACTATTCTGGACTAAAACCGATACTTCCGGACAAAGGATGGTAGTCAGTTCAAATCGGCCGAGGTCGAGGTCAATTTATAAAGGATGAATGTGATCAATTTAACCCGTGTGTCTAAAAATAACCTATTGAAAATATTATTAATGAAAAAGCCTAGGATCAAAAAAATAGTCCTCATCCCTCACTCGTTGAACATTTGCAAGATAATCAGGATGTTCAGTGTTAATCACATAATTATATTCTTGTGAAATAATGACTGACGGAACTTTTAAAATTAAAGTTTCCTGATTATCATACCAATTGTCTCCTATTGTCTGTAGTCTTGGATAAGCAAATATAGTCCTCCAATCTGCTGGTAATTGGTTAATTTGAATTTGTCTGACTAATCTGTCGTTGTCTGCAATTGAAATTACAAGCACCCTATATGGAGCTGTTGGTGATATCGAACTTTTATGGACAATTAATTCTAATGTTGCTAAAGATCTTGAAGAACCTGCATAAATTACAAATCGCCCATCACTATTCCATCGGTTAGCTCTTCCAGATGAAGTTAAGGCTCCAGCGTGTATAGCTGCACAAATTCGAAAGATTTCCATTTTTCAGACATTATCCCCATATTCCATTGCTGTCAATCTATCAATAACAAATCTTATCCCAGTTATTGTGTTAATGAAGCTAGTTGGTTTTTCGTTATTAAATATAAAATTTGGCATATTCAACCACCTATCAAATTCTTCATTTGAGCCAAAAACTCTATTTCCAAAAGTCATTAATCGTAACAAATAGATTATGTGTTCCTTAATATTGTCCTTAATTTGAGAATTTGTTTGCTTGTAATTACGCAAAGTTTTTTCATTAATATTCAGCCAACTTGAGATTGTTTTGTCATTAGACTTAGAAATCGATTTAATTGTATTGAGATAATCCTCTGTTTTCGCTTCTATTCTTAGATATTTAAGAATATCAATATCACTAAACTTAGGAGAATCGAATTGATCTTCGATTTTCACTATACTTTGAGCTATCGTGCCTGAAGGTTTCATTGTTTATAATTTGGGACACAAAGATAAGTAAAAATACCGCTCAAGTCAAGTAATTTTACCGCAAATCAAGTTAATGTACAGATTAAGAACAAATTAAAAATATTAATATTTTTCAAAAGAGTGGCAACACCAATTTTCAATCACCAAGGTTAAAGATAATAATAATAGCCAGAGGTAAATAACGAATGTAAGAGGATGAAATACTGAACAAAAACGGAATAAAAAAAATAAATCCACGAATCAACACACTGATTATCATGGATTTATTTTTTTAATTTGTGGGCCCACCTGGACTTGAACCAGGGACCACCTGATTATGAGTCAGGTGCTCTAACCGACTGAGCTATAGGCCCAATTCGAATTTCGATTTACGATTTCCGAATTTAGATTTTTACATTCCACTATTATTTCACAGGAAATTAAAAGTAAGATGTAAAAAAGGAGTGCAAAATTATCGAAATAATCCCATTTTTGCAAAAAGTATTTTAATCTTAGCCCTCTCAGCTCATGTATCGCCTCATTTCAAACATCGCCAATCATTCATCTATCAGAAATATCATCTTTGACTTTGGTGGCGTAATATGTGATATCGATATTGCACGGACTGAGAAAAAATTCAAAGACTTCGGACCACTCAAACATGCAAATTCAAATCCATCCCATATCCAGGCACAGCAATTCAAAATCCTCGTTGAAAACCTGGAAACCGGGGCCATTTCTCCACCGCAATTTCGCGAGGCGATCAAACATCACTATGCAAATCCACCATCAGATCAGGCTATCGATGATACATGGAATGCCATGCTTTTGAACATTCCTGAAAAGAGGGTTCGATTGCTGGAAAAGCTGAAAAGTCAATTCAGGATCTTTATTTTAAGCAATTCCAACCAGATCCATTACGAAAAGTATCTTCAGGATTTTCAACAGCAAACCGGTTATCACGATTTTAATGAATTAGTTGAAAAGGCCTATTTCTCTTACAAAATCGGATTGAAGAAACCGGGAAAAAAGATTTATGAATTCGTTCTTTTCAACAGCAGTCTGAATCCGGCTGAGTCTTTGTTCATAGATGATACGCTTGAAAATGTACAAGGAGCAGAGGCTGTTGGGATGAATGGATTCTATCTAAAAAACGGAACAGAAATCTGCAATCTTTTCTTGCCGATTCTTTAGCTTTCGAAAACATCCTTTTCTCATCGCTCTTTGAACCGGGAAAATCTTCCTGAAAAACAACTGTTTTTTTATTCCAGGAATCAGTTCATGTACATTTTCGTAAATTCAAAATGACTGGGAAAGATAACTTTCCCTTGACATTACGGGAAAATTGAATTACCTTTGCCAGCCCGTAAAACCGGAAAAAATATATGAAATTATCCCAATTCCGATTTCATTTACCCCCCGAATTGATCGAGAGTCATCCTTCCAAACAGCGCGACGATGTGGAAATGATGATTTTAAATCGTAAGACTCAAATTATCGAGCATAAACATTTCAAAGATGTTCTGGACTATTTTGGCGAAGGCGATGTATTCATATTAAACAATACAAAGGTTTTTCCTGCCCGTTTGTATGGAGAAAAGGAAAAGACAGGAGCAAAAATTGAGGTTTTCCTTTTGCGTGAACTCAATCGCGAATCACGATTATGGGATGTTCTTGTTGATCCCGCCAGGAAAATCAGGATCGGAAACAAACTGTATTTCGGAGATGATGATTCATTGGTTGCTGAAGTCATTGATAATACTACTTCCAGGGGCAGGACTATTCGCTTTCTCTTTGATGGCCCTTATGAAGAATTCAAAAAAACCATACAGAAACTGGGAGAAACTCCGTTACCCAAAATACATAACCGCCCGGCTACATCTGAAGATGAAGAGCGTTATCAGACAATTTACGCCAAACATGAGGGCGCTGTTGTTGCTCCCACAGCGGGGATGCATTTCAGCCGGGAGATCATGAAACGCCTGGAGTTGCAGGGCGTAACCTTTGCTGAGATCACCCTTCATGCCGGTCTTGGTAACTTCCGCACCATAGATGTGGAAGATCTGACCAAACACAAAATGGATTCGGAAGAAATCATCATCGATGAAACAGCTTGTGAAATCGTCAATAAAGCAAAAGAGCGCCGGAAGAAAATCATCGCTGTCGGAACAACGACTATGAAAGCCATCGAGTCGTCCGTGACTATTGCCGGAACTCTTAAGCCATACCGGGGTTGGACAAACAGGTTCATCTTCCCTCCTTATGATTTCAGTATCGCAAATGCCATGATCACCAATTTCCAGCTTCCCCAAACACCCATGATGATGATGGTTGCCGCATTTGCAGGATATGATTTTCTGATCCAGGCGTACGATGTAGCCATTGAAAAGAAATACAAATTCTTTACTTATGGCAACCCAATGCTGATCATTTAACCAATCAATCATTCCGATCCTTGTCACTTAATGCTGTCATATTGGTCGCCGGAGGCTCTGGTTCCCGGATGAACAGCGGTCTTCCGAAACAGTTTCTACTTTTAAACGGGTTGCCAGTGTTGATGCGTTCCATCCGGGCATTTTATCTTTTTGATCCGGCAATCCTGGTCGTCATTGCACTTCCCAACTCCTACCACTTATACTGGCAGGAGTTATGCGAAAAATATAATTTCAAAATCGACCAGCAGGTTGTTAAAGGCGGAGATTCAAGGTTCCTTTCTGTCAGAAATTCTTTGGAGGTTATTCCGGATGATTACCTGGTAGCCATTCATGATGGCGTCCGGCCACTGGTATCACAAAAGACAATCAGCAGCGCATTCCGGGAAGCAGAAGTTTATGGCAATGCGATTCCGGTGATTCCCATCAATGAATCGATCAGAAAAGTAGAAGGAGGGCTAAATGAACCTGTATCACGCGATCTTCTCAGGATCATTCAGACACCCCAGGTATTCAATGCCAAGGCCATCAAGAATGCTTATGCCAGGGCTGACCATACTGATTTCGCTGATGATGCAAGTGTACTCGAATCAACCGGGGAAAAACTCCACCTTGTTGAAGGCAATACTGAGAATATCAAAATCACACTGCCATCAGATTTGTTGTTTGCTGAGGCGATCATCCTCAAAGCTTCTTTATCGGATTGACAGTTCGTCCCTTCCATTCATAGGATAGAAAATTCCCAAGAAATCCAATTACGGATACATAAAAAATGTTGAGTACCTGAACCAACGGTATCAGTATCAAATTCTTTGTTTTTCCCAGAAAAACAGCATATTTCCACAATACGGGAAATTCTATGATAATTTTACCCGACAGCAAAAAGAATGTAAGAATCCAACATGAGGGTAAGAAAAAACCAGCGATCATTCCAACAAGGAGAAGTGCATTAAAAAGGTAGGAAACTCCTGCAACAAGCAACACAAATTGATCTTTGTAGGCTTTGTTTTTCGAAACCCATCTCAATCGTTGGTGAAAAAAATCACGGATTGTTTTGTTTGGCCCGGTAAAGACGATAGCTTCTTTTGACCTGTTGAACTGTACCGATTTTCGCCCAAATTTTTTCCTGATCTTCATCATCAGGAACATATCATCCCCGGAAGGGATATTCCAATTGTCATCGAACCCTTCCACCAATTCAAAGGCTTTGCGGGAATAAGCAAGATTGGCGCCATTACACATCAGTGGTCTATCCATGGTGCAGGAACCTTCGGTAGCAGCCATCAGTCCCATGAATTCGCACGACTGAATCTTTGAAAACAAAGAAGGACCATCGATGTAAGCTACCGGTCCCAGGATCATTTCCGGGCGGAATTTTTCATAATAAGCCACCATTGCTGCTATCCAATTTTTCCCAAACCGTGTATCGGCGTCTGTCGCCAGGATCAGCTCACCAGAAGATTGGGAAATAGCTGATTTAATGGCACTTTTTTTTGAACCAAACAGATGATCCTGCGGCTCAATCCTCTGGATTGACAACGGAAAAGAAGGGTTTTTTCCGGCAAAATTGTTTACATTGATGAATGTTTGATCAGTAGAACCATCATCTACAAGGATAATTTCCAACAAATCCTTTGGAAACTCCTGCTGAAGTAGATCATTCAGGCAGTTAAGAATATTGGTTTCTTCATTTCTCGCCGCAATGATCACTGTTACCCTGGTACGATATATTTCATCATGTAAATGGAATGGCTGGTTACGCATCAATCCAACAAGCACCAGAATGATGAGAAGATAGTATGCTCCTGCGATCGTAATAAAAAAAACAAACAATATGGATTGAGCTACCATTGCGACAGGATTAACAGAATTATTTTCCGTTGAAATTTCTCCTGAAGAATTTCAGCCGGTAAACGAAAACTGTTCCGGCTATTGCGGGAATAACAATGTTCAGGAACCAAAGAAATGTTGAAGCTGAGAAAACACCCACAGCAATTGTTTCATCCATGACACCCATTTTTGAGAAATAAAGACCAAAAAAGGAAACAGCTGCTGCATCGCGCACACCCAGCTCAGTCAATGCAATTGTAGGGAAAACAGTGATTACAAAAAAGATCAGTGAAATGATGACAATTCCATCGAAAAAAGGAATCGGAACTGAGAAAATTTTCAGCAGAATATAATATTGAAGAGAAAAGACAATATACCTAACGAAACTCAGAAGTATTACGATGCCAAGATCTTTCTTCCTGAAACGGGCAAATACACCGAAAAATTTTCGTAGTTTTTTCAGTCTTGACCGAAGAATCCTGTCGCGTAATGCGGATAGGAAGGAGACGTTGAAGTAGAGAAACAGCAAAAGCAAATCCAGCACAACGATCAAGACTATGAAAGAGTAATAAAGATATCCGGTAAAAAGCGGTACATCGTAAAATCTTGCCGGGTTTATAAGGATCATGGCTATCGTTCCGGTGAGGATCGTGATCAGAAGCTGACTCATGCTTCCCAGGATTGTGATCAGAATCCCTTCAATGTGACTGGCTTTTTCGAGGATATACACCCGCCCGAAATATTCACCTATCCTGTTTGGCGTAAAAAAACTTATGGAAGCACCTGTCAATACTGCCTGGTAAGACCGAAAGAAAGAGAGTTTTTCAATCTTACTGATCATGCGTTGCCATTTGAAAGATTCCAGTCCCCAATTGAGTATCATCATGAAGATTACCAGGTAAATAAGGAAGTGAAATTCTTTTTTGGCTATCAACTCATGGAAAACCGGCAGCCATTGTTTCCAGTCTTTATCATGAAAGACCTTTGTATAAATAAACCCATAGGTTGCCACAAGGATAAGTATCCTCAGCAAAATATTATAGGTTTTCTTTACTTTTGTGGTCTTATTCATCTGCAAAAAGTGGCGAACAACCGCATCATTTTGGGAATTGATCCCGGTACGAATATCATGGGATATGGCATCATTGAGGTGTTGGGAAAAAAGATCAACCTTCTTTCTTTGGGTGTGTTAAAATTAAATAAAGTAGAGAATCACGCATTAAAGCTAAAAAATATTTTTGAACAAACTTCTTCACTAATTGATCAGTATCATCCTGATGAACTTGCAATAGAAGCGCCATTTTTTGGAAAGAATGTGCAATCCATGTTAAAACTTGGCAGGGCACAGGGAGTTGCAATTGCTGCTGCTTTATCCCGCTCGATCCCGGTTTTTGAATACTCACCCCGAAAGATCAAGCAATCGATAACCGGAAAAGGCAACTCTTCAAAAGAGCAGGTAGCCGGCATGTTGCAACATTTATTACAATTTAAAGAAATGCCGGAACACTTGGATGCAACAGATGGACTTGCAGCGGCCATGTGTCATTATTTTCAGCGTGATGCAGGCAATGAAAAAAAGAGTTACTCGGGATGGAAGGCTTTCTTAGTGGAAAATCCAGGCAGGGAATTGTGAATCCGGTTTACATCAGTTTCTGATACATCATCCACCAGCGATCGGGAATGTCGTTGCTGCATGCGGTTTGATAATCCTTGTAAGAACAAGGAACAAGATAATGACGTTGGTATTTGACTTTTTGTTCAAGTTGCAATGGAATTTCCATCCACCAGCGGTCGGTCTTTTTGCTTTTATAGAAACTTATCTCATCCCGGTGGTCGCTGATAGAGACGCGGTATTTAAGATAATCGTCCTCGTTTTTAAATGGAAAATCATGCGGTCTGTTATAAAAACCTTCAATAAAAAACCAGATCATTTGGGCCACCAGATGCGCTGTTTGTCCATTGTGGTCAAGCATGGGATTTGTTTCATAGAATCCAATCGAAGTCAGTTTGTCGCTCAAGCCGGCGTAGCGGATGATCTGGCAAATCTCTTCACCATAAAACCCGTTGGGTGTAGCATTTGCGTTGCCCGGAGCATCTGACTGCCGGATTGCGGAAACATCTACTGTAAGCATGTCAGCATTTCGAACAACAGGTTCTGCATCTTCAAGATTCTGGCGGATCATTCCTACGCGATAAGTGTCAAACATCAGGCTCTTCATCAGTTTCAAGGCTTCCTGGTCGACAAAATAGGTTTGGTATCCCAGGTTTGCATAATTGAACAGGTAGTTGGGTTGATGCAGGATAATATTACTGAGAAAGGCGTGGGAATTCAGTTCGTTTTCTGAGCGACCAAGATCAAGCATACTATCAATGGAAACGATATTGATGATCTGTCCGAGGTTCTGATACGCCTGATAATTGGCATAGGAAATATCCTGGCTTCCGCCGATGATCAATGGGATAATGTTGTTTTCCAGCAATTCTCCAACAACGGCAGAGACTGCAAAGTACGTATCGCTGATACTGAACCCTTGTTTAATATTTCCAAGATCTACAATTTTGGGCTCAAAGGATCCAGGAAAAAGCTGATACAGATATTTCCTGACGCTATCAGGTGCCATTGAACAACCCTTATTGTTAACAGCATTTCGTTCTTCCCTTACACCGATCAGGGCAATATCACACCCCTGGTATCCGGGGAAATCGTTCACCTGCAGATAGGGTTTGATTATCTCACCCATGCGGGTACGCACATTCCCTTCTGCAGCAAATTGGAAATCCATCGTTTCGATGGGTTCGAAGTATTCAGAAAAGTCCATATTTTTCCTAAAAATATAAAAAGTAAAAGTAATTATTTTCGCCTTTTTGCCCTTGTGGCTTTTGAGGGTTCGCTTTCATGGATAATTTTCAGGCAATCCTCCAACGTAAGTTTGCCCGGATCTTTTCCTTTCGGGATTTTAAAATTTTGTTTTTGATAGGTAAGATAAGGCCCATAACGGCCATTGAGAATTTTCAGGCCTTCCTTTTCCGGAAATTCACGGATTGTTTTTTCTTCTTCCTTCTTTCTTTTTTCCTGGATGAGTTCTACTGCTCTGTCTACCATAATTTCAAGCGGATCATCCGTTTTTGCGAGCGAATAGAATGCGGATTTATGCTTGACATAGGGACCAAAGCGCCCGGTAGAAACGATCACCTCTTCATCTTCATATACCCCAAGAGTACGCGGGAGTTTAAACAGCTCGAGGGCTTCTTCCAACGTGATTGTGTCGATACTCTGACCTTTTTTCAGGCTTGAAAATTTTGGTTTGTTTTCAGGATCGGTATCTCCCTTCTGCACCATCGGCCCATAGCGTCCAATCCTCACAAAAATATTTTCACCGGTAGCAGGATCCTTTCCAAGCAGCTTTTCCCCGCTCACTTTTTGTGATTTCTCCAGGGTTTTCTCAACCTGATCGTGAAATGGAAAATAAAAATCATGGATCATCTGGTTCCAAACAATTTTCCCTTGCGCAATCTCATCAAATTCCTCCTCTACAGTGGCTGTAAAGTTATAGTCGAGAATGTTATTAAAATGTTGAACTAAGAAATTATTCACAAGATTACCAATATCCGTGGGAAAAAGTTTCGCTTTTTCAAAGCCGGTATTTTCGGTTTTTATAACTTCGGTGATGGTTTTTCCCTGTAGCGTTATCTGACAATATTTTCGAATCATTCCGTCCCTGTCCTCCTTAACAACATACTCCCTTTTCTGGATCGTGGAAATTGTTGGCGCATAGGTTGACGGGCGGCCGATTCCGAGCTCTTCCATTTTTTTTACGAGGCTTGCTTCAGTATACCTGGGTGGATGCTGACTAAATTTTTCCTGCGCATTGATTTCCCTCGGGATCATTGTTTCGCCAACGTTAAGTGGTGGAAGTAATCCTTCCTGGTTGTCGTCATCTTCTTCATCCCGGGATTCCATGTAGACTTTCAGGAATCCGTCAAATTTTATCACTTCTCCCCTGGCAATAAATTTCTCCGGGGCATTAGAGATATTGATGGTTACGTTGGTTTTTTCAAGCAATGCATCACTCATTTGTGAAGCGATGGTGCGTTTCCAAATCAGGTCGTAAAGCCGGCTTTGTGAATGATCGCCTTCGGCTGTCCGGTTGTTCATGTAAGTCGGGCGAATGGCCTCATGAGCTTCCTGTGCACCTTTGGTACGCGTAGTGTATTGGCGGGTTTTCACATATTGCGGTCCGAATGATTCGGTAATCACTTCTTCGGCAAGATTAAGTGCAAACTTTGATAAGTTCACAGAATCCGTCCTCATGTATGTGATTTTTCCGGATTCGTACAGTTGTTGCGCCACCCGCATAGTGTTGGCAACCGAAAATCCCAGTTTACGACTCGCTTCCTGTTGCAGTGTGGAAGTGGTAAATGGTGGTGCAGGTGATTTTTTGGAAGGTTTTGTTTCGATATCTTCAATTGAAAAATCTGCGCTCTTACACTTTTCAAGAAACGCAATGGCTTCCTGCTTTTCCTTGAATCGTTTATTCAGTTCTGCAGATAGCAAAATCTGTTTATTGTCTTTATTAATGATGAATTCTGCCAGAACCCGATATGCTGATGTTACAGCAAACCCTTTGATTTCTTCTTCTCTTTCAACAATGAGGCGGACTGCAACCGATTGTACCCTTCCTGCAGAAAGAGATGGTTTGATTTTTTTCCAAAGCAAAGGTGAAAGTTCAAATCCGACTAATCGGTCGAGGACTCTGCGAGCTTGCTGGGCATCCACGAGATTTTTATCGATTTTCCTGGGATTCTCAATCGCTTCAAGAATTGCTGGTTTAGTTATTTCGTGGAAAACGATACGTTTGGTTTCAATTTCGTTAAGCCCCAGCGCCTCCACCAGATGCCATGCAATGGCTTCTCCTTCACGGTCTTCATCAGATGCCAGCCAAATCATCTCAGCATCTTTTGCAATTTTCTTCAAGTCACTGATAACCTTTTTCTTATCTGGAGTGATGATATATTGCGGTATGAACCCATTTTCAATATCCACTCCCAAATCTTTTTTTGCCAGATCCCTGACATGACCGAAACAAGATTTCACCACAAAATCTTTCCCTAAAAAATTTTCAATGGTCTTCGCTTTTGCCGGTGATTCAACAATAACAAGATTCTTTGTCATTTACACGTGATTAATGATAACTAAAAAAACCGGGACAAAAGTAGTACAATAAACGATTCGAAGTACCTTTCATAATTTCCATGCTATTTTCTGATGATTAGAAAATGTTATTCTCCTTACCTTTGTGTACTTCATTTTCTTTACCGGGGAAAAGTTTAAAAAAGTAATTTGAGACAGGAGTGATCAAAAGAAAATTCTTTATTGAAACCTATGGATGCCAGATGAATTTTTCTGACAGTGAGATTGTCGCATCCATTCTTTCAAAGGAAGGTTTTGCTACAACTACGGATATTTCCGAAGCAGATCTGATTTTCATCAATACTTGTTCTATCCGGGATAATGCTGAGCAGCGGGTTCTGCGCCGGCTGAAAATGCTGCAATCGCTGAAGAAAAAAAACCCAGGGCTCATAATCGGGTTGTTGGGTTGTATGGCTGAGCGGTTAAAAGAGGAATTACTGGAAAAAGAGCAGGTTCTTGATTTAGTAGCCGGCCCTGATGTTTATCGGGATCTCCCGAAGCTGATCCGCCAGGTCGGCTCAGGGCAGAAAGCAATCAATATTCTCCTTTCTCAAGAAGAGACTTATGCAGATATTGCTCCTGTGAGGTACGATTCAAATGGAATTTCTGCTTTTATCTCTATCATGCGGGGATGTGAAAATTATTGTGCTTATTGTGTTGTTCCCTATGTGAGGGGACTGGAGCGGAGCAGGGCGGCAGCTTCAATCATCCGGGAAGCAACGTTTCTTTTTCAGCATGGGTACCGTGAAATAACTCTTCTTGGCCAAAATGTTAATTCTTATTGCTGGGTTAATCCTGACAAGACCATTACTGGTTTTGCGGACTTACTGAATCAGGTTGCACAAATCAATCCTCTGCTGAGGATCCGGTTTTCAACTTCGCATCCCAAAGACCTTTCGAATGAGTTGTTGCATACTATTGCCCTTTACAAGAATATCTGCAGGTCGATCCATCTCCCGGTTCAATCCGGCAGTTCACGGATCCTTGACAAGATGAACAGAGGGTATTCCCGGGACCAGTACATGGACAGGATAAACGCGATTCATAAAATCCTCCCGGATTGCGCAATATCTACTGACGTTATTGTCGGGTTTTGCAGCGAAACTGAAAATGATCACAATGAGACTCTGTCTTTGATGAAAGAGATTGGTTTTGATTCTGCATTTATGTTCCGGTATTCGGAGAGACCTGATACCCTTGCTGCGAATAATTACAAAGATGATGTTCCATTTGAAGACAAGGAAAGAAGGCTGAAAGAAATAATCGACCTGCAACAGTCGTTATCTTATAAAAGCAATGAAAAAGATAAAGGGAAAAAATTCGAAGTCCTGATCGAAGGCTATTCAAAAAGGTCGAAGGAGCATTTTTCAGGTAGAAATTCTCAGAACAAAGTAGTTGTTTTTCCAAAGACGAATGACAAACCTGGAGATTATGTTTCCGCAGTAATTCAGGGCTTTACATCGGCAACATTATTAGGGAAGGCCGTTTCATGAATCTATTTCAAAATTTCATCAGTAAAAATTGAATTTTCTGAATAATTTTGCCATATCAATCGTTCTTATCTGCCAGGGACCGTTTTTTGAAAACTTTGAGAATTCAGAAAAATAGTTTATTTTTGCACTTTACAATGGGATAAATGCCAAATCCTTACATTTTAGGATCTTACAGCAATCCTTTGAGACTGCCGCTGCAGCTTTGATCATTACTTTGCATAATACGACTTAACAAATCAGTTATGAAACTAACTTCTGGCTTTCCTTATGGCAAATTGATTCTGCTTTTTGTGGTCATTGCCTTGCTTTCTTCATGTGTTACGCAGAAACAAGTAAAATATCTTCAAAAAAAGCAAAAGGAAGATACATTAAGCGCATTTCCCAACACCCGTCTGGCTGACTATAAGATCCAATCGAACGACAATCTTTACATTAAAATTTTCAGCATGGATGAGAAAACATATCTCTTCTTTAACAAACAGAATCCGGGCAGCTCTAGCTATGATTATATGTCTGATGCTGCGATATATCTTAACAGTTACAGCGTTGATGATTCTGGTTATATTAATTTCCCGCTGGTCGGGAAGCTATTTGTGAAAGCACTTACGCTGGAACAAGCAAAAGATATGATCCAGTCAATGGTCAATGAATACCTGAAGGAAACCTGTGTTGTTGTGAAGATGGTTAATTTCAACATCACGGTTGTTGGGGAAGTCAGGAGGCCTGGTGAAATAAAAGTTTACCAGGATAAAATCAACATTTTTGAGCTTTTATCAATGGCTGGTGATCTTACGGATTTTGCAGATCGTGGGAAAGTTGCTCTTATCCGACAAACAAATGGTGGGTCCAAGGTTGTTTATCTGGACTTAAACAGTGAAAAAATATTGAATTCAGCGTATTATTACATGAGACCAAACGATATTCTTTATATCTCTCCGCTGGGGGTAAAGCGCTGGGGATTTGAAACATTTCCGTGGGGCGTTGTGTTCGCTGCCATTTCGACTGCCTTATTATTGATCAATTATTTTAAATAATATATAAACCAACCACCGTGGACGAAAATTTTCAAGAATCCAATCAACAGCAAGCCTTTGATTACAAGGCAGTTTTCTACAAAATATTCCGGTACTGGTATCTGTTTGTGTTGACCGTGATAATTGCCCTGACACTTGCTTACTTGTTCAATAAGTATACACGACCTATCTATGAGGTTAAAACCACCGTCTTGATAAGAGACAAATCGGAGAATAAAATCAATCCGGAAGACATTATCGGCTTTGGTCTCTCGAACAAGATGGCAAACTTACAAAATGAAATCGGGATCCTGACTTCTTATACAATGACTTACAGGGCCGTCCTGAAAAGTGGGTTTGAGGTTTCATATTACAGCGAATCCAACTTTATTACAAAGGAGCTTTATACGGAGAGTCCTTTTACGGTAATCATCGATACTGCAGTTCCACAACCATTCAACCTTAGATTTGATATCATCATCCTTTCAAAGGACAAATTCAGTTTGAAAGTGCGCGATGAAAACATCAGTCTTTACAGTTTTTCAAAGAGGAAAAAAATCGAAGGGAAACCGCTTGAAATCAGCATGGAAGGTATAGTTCCGTTTGGCAAAGAGATCGTTCATAAATATTTCAAATTTAAGGTCAGGTTGAATTCACATTTTGATGCGAAAAAAGACCTTAATCAGCTTTTCTATTTTAAGTTTAAAGACTATAATGGCCTCGTTGATGAATTCAAGACGTTTACTGTTGAACCAATCAATAAGGAAGCTTCAATTGTTGAGATCAAACTCAAAGGAGCCAACGTTATAAAAATTGTCG
>CAIWTA010000114.1 GCA_903915465.1 uncultured Bacteroidales bacterium
AAAGTAAAAGGCATCGGAAAACAACGCGCCTGCCAGATTGCCTCGATGTTTGCGCTCTCGCGCAGAAGAAATGCTGCCGAAGTTGTTGTCAAACCAAAAATTTCCCGAAGCCAGGATGCTTATACAATTTTCCATTCTCTGATGGGCGAACTTCCTTATGAAGAGTTCTGGATGCTGCTGCTGAACCGGGCGAACAAGATCATGAAAACGGTGAAAGTTTCCGAAGGCGGAATTTCAGGTACCGTGGTTGATCCTAAAAAGATATTCTGTATCGCCCTGGAGAATCATACAACCTCGATTATCCTTGGGCATTGCCATCCTTCAGGGCAATGCACTCCAAGTGAGGCAGATATGAAAATTACAAAGAAGCTCAAAGATGCCGGCGCATTACTTGAAATATCTGTACTTGATCATATCATTGTTGCCCATGATGTTTATTATTCCTTCGCAGATGAAGGTACCATGTGATTTTTTAGTCCCGGGAAACCGGGACTTTTTTATACTCGTATATGCGAAAGGAATGGCGTGATTGTGTCAGAATAGTGTATTCCAAAAAAAAACGATCTGATTGCCTTGTTATTGGAATGTTGGTTTAATTTTGCTGATTGCGCGTACCCTTATTTAGCGCATAATCGAAACCACCTGCACGATTTTATCACGATAAAAAGAAATGGTATATGAGCCTTTACGAAAAATTGCAGAAAGCCACCAGCGAGGAAGATGTTAAAGACGCTTATATCAAAGCACTTGGCTTAAAAGAGTATCAAAAGAACCTGATAGACATTCAAACCAAGGAAATTTGGTTCGAAGCGAAGCAAAACGCTAAACTATCAAGTTATGCGATGTTCACTCAATTAATGCATTACGTGCAGGATGCACTGAATAAAGGAGATTATATTCCTCCATTTTTAGCGATTATTGATACCCATAAGGCTGCCATTATGAAAAGTGAGGATGTTTTACCATTCCTTGCTAAAAAGACAATCAAATGGGGCAAATCTGCTAGCAGTTACACGCAGGAGGCTTTAGATGCTATCTCAGCGCACATCGGTACCCACTTTGTCTCTTTCAAAATTGAGACCCATGAGGATGAATTTATCAGCACAGTAAAAAACGCCATTCAAAAAGGTGATATCATCCGAACTCAAATTACACCAAGTAACCTGAAACAGGTCTTTGACAAATGGGTGTTAATGATAGGACGGGAAATCAAAGGTATTGCAGAAGAAGATTATGCACTTCTGTTTTTTGCAGACATTATGAATGATGGTACGGTATCTACCCATGATAATCTGTCTGCTGAGCTTATGCATAAAAACAATGCTCCGGTTTTCCTTTTGGGTGGAAGAGTTTACGAATTAAGCAATAAAGAGGGTTATCGTCAATTTTGGGCAATATATCACAGGCCGCCAAAAGCAGAATACCGCAACTACCTGCTTGAGCGGCGAGATAGTTTGATCCCATTGGATGAGCGCAGTTTTAAAGGTGCTTTCTACACACCACTTGCAGTGGTGGACAAAGCCTATGATAAACTCGCGGAAACATTGGGAGTAAACTGGCAAAACAATTATATTGTCTGGGATATGTGTTGCGGGGTTGGCAATCTGGAAGTTAAGCACAGCAACCCGCGCAACATCTATATGAGCACCTTGGATCAGGCCGATGTTGATGTAATGAAAGCCACTAAAACCTGTGTAGCGGCTCAGCGATTTCAGTACGATTATCTGAACGACGACATTACCGATGACGGAAAGATTGATTACAGCCTAACCAATAAAGTTCCTGAAGGATTGCGCAAAGCAATTGCAGAAGGGAAAAAGATTTTAGCGTTGATAAATCCCCCTTATGCTGCTGCAACGAATCGAGGCAATACTGCAATGGTTGGCGATGCAGAATATAAGAGCGGAGTTGCAAAAACCAGATTCGCTGCTACTGCAATGGGTGATTTCGGCAAGGGCAGCAATGAACTCTATGTGCAATTTGTAGCACGGATTGCAAACGAAATGCCCAACGCCACATTAGCAATGTTTAGCACCATGAAGTACATTAATGCGCCTACTCTTGCAATATTTCGCAAAGCATGGAATGCAACGTACATAGGCGGATTTGCCATACATAACCAAGCCTTCGATGGTTTGAGCGGTAAATTTCCTATTGGCTTTTTGGTTTGGAATACAAATCAAAAGATAAAGATAAATATCACAGAAATCCTAACTGAGGTCTTGGATAAAGAAGCAAAAGCCATTGGTGAAAAAACATTTTTTAATATTGCTAATAGTCAGTTCCTAAGCGAATGGATTGTCCGGCCCAAGACCAACAAAGTAGAAGTTATTCCGTTAAAAAATGCTATCACCCCAGCCACTGCGATAAAAGATTTACGAGGAACGAAATGGGCTGATGGTGCTATTGCTTGTATGGATTGTGCTGGGAATGACTTGCAACATGCTGAACAACATACTGTTATTTTTTCATCTGGATACGGTAGCGCAGGTGGTTTTATAATTACGGATATCAATCTATGGCAAGCGTCAGTTGTTTTTACCATTCGCCGCCTAATCAAACCAACATGGCTTAACGATCGCGATCAATTTTTACAACCGACCGCACTACTTTCAGACGAATTTAAAACTGATTGTTTGATTTGGATGCTTTTCAATCGTTGCAATCGAACCGCCAGTGCCGACGACCTTGAATGGAATGGCAAAAAATGGTCAATTGTTAATCATTTTATTCCCTTCACCGAAACCGAAGTGAATGCACCTGATCGTTTTGAATCGGATTTTATGGTCAGATATTTATTGGATAAATCGTTATCTAACGAAGCCAATCAGGTGCTGATGGCGGGTAAAGTCTTGTGGCAGGCCTATTTTGCACATACAGATGTAAGGACGGTGAGAGATGACCTGAAGTTGAACCGCTGCGATGTGGGCTGGTATCAAGTCAGAAAAGCCTTACAAGCTCGAAATGTCAGCGGTGATTATACACCCGTAAGTTTCAAACCTTTTGAAGCAGTTTATATCGCCTTGACTGAAAAATTACAACCACAAGTATATGAGTTGGGGTTTTTGAGAAATTGATTGGTCCCGATTTGTTTGGTAATTTCACTCTCCTCTTTTATTTGACGTTCGGTTTACGAAAATTCTTCGTGAGCTACCAGTTTTGCGAATCCAGCGTTTCAACCCATTCACATACTAATCCAGCCACCATCTGCTGTATATTTCCCCACACAAAAATGACAATCCCCACCAGTTGCCCGAGTTCCTTTGCCCTCCAGTTTTCCACCAACTTCCCCGATTAATTCAGTACCAGTCCATTCCCGATGCGTTTTTCTACATGTTTGCATGATTGAGATGAAAAAGAGTAAAATTTCTATGCAAAGGAATAATCTCATTCCGAAAACAGGTAAGTAAAGGATTTTCTCGGCATATCCTCATTGTATTGCGGTATTCCAATTCCTCCTTGACTTCCCCTCCATGAGATTTAATATTCATGCACATAATTTAACCCTAAAAATCTCAATTATGAAAACTTTTGAAAAAAATTACATCGGAAAAGGCACC
>CAIWTA010000115.1 GCA_903915465.1 uncultured Bacteroidales bacterium
GAACGACATACCGTTCAGTCCTTCGCTACTTTGGTGAGACCTCCAGCTATCTTTTAATGGTGACGGCTCGTTTCCGTAACTACTATGACTTCTGCTGACTTCCCGGTGGGTCTTCTCACACCCACACCTAAACCCAAACTCAAACCCACTTCCGGGATCTCCCCCGGTAAGAGCATCTTCCCTCTGAAAGCCAAACATTCATTTTTGGGTATCGAACAAAATATTTGTATTTTTGTCTATTTCTCCTGTTTACAACAAGTTAGTTTTCATTGGAATGAAATAGAAGACAACCAATAAATGAGTTTAAACCTTTAATACTGAAAGGCATGAAAAAATCTACCATTATCATTTTCGTAGTCCTTGCTATGCTCAAAACTCAGGCACAGGACTATCTGATTAGTTTCGCAAGTTCAGGCGATACTGCTAATATAAGCACCGTTAAAGTTGATAATTTAACAAGCGGAGCTACTGTAACTATAAACGGGGGAGATCTTTTACATTTAATCCCGGCATCGGGAATTGGTTCCCTGGATATTAATAATGGGATGGTGCAAATTAATCCTAATCCAATGACAGAGCGATCAATTCTGACATTTGTTGCGCCTGAAAGCGGAAGTGCGACTATTTACATTGTTGATTTATCCGGTAAAACTGTTTGTCAAAGCAGCAAATTGCTTTCGCCTGGAGCACACAGTTTTCGTGTATCAGGAATAAACCAAGGTATGTATTTTGTAAAAGTTGCAGGAAAAAACTATAACTATTCCGCAAAACTGATAAGTCAATCCAGCCTGGAATGCGAGGCAAGAATTGAGTATGTTTCTTCTGAAACAAATTCTACAAAGAACAACACAAAAAGCACAGCAACAACTATTAATATGCCATATACCGATGGCAATATTTTAATGTACAAAGGTGTTGCAGGGCAATACAGCACTGTAGTAACCGATGTACCCTCCAATAGTAAAACAACAACTTTCAACTTTGTAACCTGCACAGATAGCGATGGCAACAATTATACTACCGTACAGACAGCTATAGGAACATCAAGTGCACAGACCTGGATGGCCGAAAACCTGAAAGTCGGGGTACGGATCAATGTTAGCCAGTCACAAACCAATAACGGCATCATTGAACATTTTTGTTATGACGACATTGATAACAATTGTTTTATCTATGGCGGGTTGTATCAATGGAATGAAATGATGCAATATGTAGATACCGTGGGTGTTATTAAAGGAATTTGCCCGGATGGATGGCATATCCCGACAATAGACGAATGGGGGACTCTGATTGCATACATTGGTGGAATAGAAGTAGCCGGAAGCAAGCTGAAGGAAAAAGGAAATGCCCATTGGCTGAGCCCAAATAATGATGCAACAAATGAATGTGGCTTTACCGCTCTTCCTGGCGGTTGGTTTGATTCAGTTTTTGCTAATGGGTTCTCAGATATTGGCGCACACGCCTGTTTCTGGACTTCTTTATCTAAATCAGGGATGTTTATAGATTACTATTACCTGGAACTTCACTCCAACTATATTTTCGTTTATACCTTACAAGACCCGCCACGCTGGGACGGCTATTCTGTAAGGTGTTTAGCGGACTGAAAACGATCACCATCCTCTTATCTTTCTCAGGATAAAGCACATTGCCCGGTGAACATATTCATGGCAAAACTTTTGCAATTTGCATCTTGCCCTTTTTGTAACACGGACATTAGTAAACAACCAACTGCGTTGTTACGACGAGGCCACCCGGCCTGAGGGCAATACCGGATAGAAAAATATTGAAATTTTTATACAGTCTCTTAATACTATTTTACTAAATTTGTTGATAATAATCCCAAGAATGTGGGATTTAGTTCAACATCAAATTTATGGGAATACAATTATCGAAAGTTAAAAGTTGGAAAATGAATTCTCTTCCTGAAAGAAACGTATCAATTTTTTCGTCTGCTGTCATTCTTTTGCTTGGTCTCCTTTTATTAGTTTCATTCCGATCTTTGGAAGATGGCAAGTTGCCCGGAGAATATATTTCCATGAGAATTTACGAAAATTTCACGGTGACAAGCTCTCGGATTGTAATTGTGTATGCTGATGATACAAGCGAAATCATTGATCTGGCTCCCTTTAAGTTCAATGATGATTACCTGGTGAAGAATAACCAGATCATTACGCAGACATTGAATAAGCTAAAGAAACAGGGATACAAAATTGTTACTTCCACCTCCAATGGAAAACTTACCTCAAGCAGAAATATGCTGATTACTACGTTTATCCTGGAAAAGTAGAATGTTTTAAAACCCTGTGGGCATTTTTCTAAGAAAATTACGAAATCGTTCCAGACAGTATTTTGAATACCTCACTAAAATCAGACTTTTCCGTGGCCATAAGGAATTGTAAACCTAAATATACTTCCCTTCCCAATTTCACTTTCAGCCCAGATTTTCCCTCCGTGTCTTTCTACAAATTCTTTGCAAAGGATAAGTCCTAATCCGCTTCCTTTCCCTTCCGGGGATAAGGAAATATTTCTTTTGATTTCAATCTTAAAAATTGAATCTAAATCTTCCTTTTCAATACCCATTCCGTTATCCTGTACCGAAATTTCTAATTCATCACCAATCCGTTCTGCAGAAACGACTATTTCTCCATTTTGCGGAGTTACTTGAATTGCATTAGACAAAAGGTTTCTTAAAATAGCATCTATCATATTTTTATCTGCAGACACCATGCACTGCTCCTGGATATTGGACTTTACTTGTATTTTCTTCCTGTCAGCCTGACTTTTAACCATTAAAATATTCTTCAAGAATTGAGCTGTGATGTCAAGTTTTTCCAATTGGAACTCTATGCTCTTGTTTTGACTTTGTGCCCATAAAAGAAGATTTTCGACCAACAAATAAGCTTGATTTGAAGCGTTGCGGATATTCGAAACCTGGTTTTTGATTTCTTCTTTGCTGCATTTATCCAAATCCTTAAGCAAAGAACCCGCGAACCAGAGTATTGTATTAAAAGGATTCTTCAGATCATGGGCAATAATGGAGAAAAATTTATCTTTTGCCGCATTGAGATTTGATAATTCCTCATTGGCTTTCTCCAATTCCATTTCCGCCTTTTTACGCTCAGTAATGTCGGTGATCACCCCAAGTATTGCATTTTCCCCACCAAACCTGATGAGTTTACTATTTAGTACGGTATATAATTTCTTCCCTTCTTTTGTGGTCAGTGCATACTCATACGGTTCAACTTCCTGACCTTGCATATGAAGCTTAAATTTTTCTTTGATCAATCCATGAAACTCTGGGGCGGTGATAGATAAAAGGTCGAAATCATCAGCGTAGAAATGTTCCTTAAGATACCCTGTAAATTTTTCGCAAAGCCTGTTGACAAAAACTACTTTTCCCTTAACATTGATAAAAATTAAATTAGGGGAGAACTCAGCAAGAGACCGGAATTTCTCCTCAGATTCCCTGAGTGCCTCCTCATTTTGAATCCTATCTGTTATATCTCTTGCTACAGCAAAAGCGATTTCGTGCGGATGGTAGCTCTTTGAAGTCCATTCAAGCCATCTGTAAGTACCATCTTTACATCGATACCGGTTAATAACATTCAATGATTCCCTGCCTGTAAATTGTTGTTTAGGAACCTTTTTTACAGTTCCTTCAACATCATCCGGGTGTACGAATTCAATGTATGGCCGGCTTAGTAACTCTTCTACTGAATAACCCAATGTTGATTCCCAGGCTGGATTCAGCTTTTTGAAATATCCATCAATTGAAACAACGCAAAGAAGATCAGGAATGATATTAAAAAATCCCTCCATCAAATCATTGTAGGGAAGCAGATCCGGAAAATGTGTGGGCGACCCACTTGAAACAGGTTGCTTCTGCGGGTTTTGACGAAGATTTTTTGAATTCTTTATTTTCACCTTTAAAGAAGATTCTATGGGCAAATTTAATTTATTTTATAATACCAGGAACGCTTTCTTATAATCATATC
>CAIWTA010000116.1 GCA_903915465.1 uncultured Bacteroidales bacterium
CGCTGATGAATCGCAGAGTTTCGCAGAATATTGATTATATGAATTTTAACTCTGCGTAACTTAGCGTAAAACTTTGCTAAACTCTGCGTGACATTTTGTTTTTTTACTTTTTAGCCCCTATCCCCGGCCCTTCCCCCATTCAGGGGAAGGGGGTTGTTGTTCAGGTGTAATTCCTTGTTTTCACTCGTAAATGTACGAACAAATGATTAATTTTGCGCCACTTCTCAAGTTGAGAAACGTTTTCGCCTCATTTCTTCATATTTATGGATACAAAAGACAAAAGGACCAAATTGTTTTCAGAATTTCCTCCGGTTTCCACTGCTGAATGGGAGGGAAAAATTAAAGCTGACCTTAAAGGGGCAGATTACGAAAAAAAATTAATCTGGAAGACGGATGAAGGTTTTCCTGTAAAGCCATATTACCGTTCCGAAGATCTTCAAAGTCTTTCCTACCTTGATATACTTCCGGGTGAGGCCCCGTTTGTCAGAGGTGTAAGAAAAGATAACAACAATTGGATCATTCGTCAGGATATTGCCACGGAAAATATTGAAGAAGCCAACAGGATTGCAGTTGACGCCACTAAGAAAGGCGCCAATGCCATTGGTTTCAAAGTAAAAGAGATTACAACGCACAAGCAGATGAACCAGTTGCTTGCCAACATTGACCTCACTATGACCGGGATCAATTTCATCTCTTCAAGATCATATCCATTGACGCTGGAACTTTTCATTTATGAAATCAGTCATCGTGTCCTGGAAGGAAAAAACATAACAGGGTCGATGAATTTCGATGCCATCAGTTATTTGCTTCTTCATGGTGATTTTTACAACAACAAAGAAAGCAACATTGAAGAAGCCGAATACCTGATCCAGACACTGAACAAGCGGTTGCCAAATTTCAGGGCGATAACAATCAATGGCAATATTTTCAACAATGCCGGGGCAACCATTGTGCAGGAATTGGCTTTCAGCCTGGCATCGGCGAATGAATACCTGAATGATCTTATCAATAAAGGGTTTACCGTTGATAACATTTCACCGAAGCTTCTTTTTTCTTTTGGTATAGGGTCCAATTATTTTATGGAGATTGCAAAACTCCGGGCTGCAAGGCTTCTCTGGGCTACCCTTGTGGAGCAATACAAACCACAATCTCCTGAATCCCTGAAGATGTTCATTCATTCCACGACTTCACTGTGGAATAAAACGATTTTTGATCCTTATGTGAACATGCTGAGAACAACTACTGAGGGAATGTCTGCTGCACTGGGCAATGCAGATTCCATCACAGTTCTTCCATTTGATCTGTCGTTTCAGGATGAAACTGACTTTTCACGGAGGATTGCCCGGAATCAGCAACTGATCCTTAAGGAAGAAGCTTACCTTGATAAAATCCTGGATCCTTCTTCCGGAGCATATTACATTGAGAACCTTACGCATTCTATTGCCACTCATGCGTGGGATAAGTTCAAATCGATTGAGGACAAAGGAGGATTTGTTGAATGTATTAAGGCTGGTTTTGTTCAGGATGAGATCGCAGAAACACGCCGGAAAAAGGAAATGGATATTGCTCAACGGAAAACAGTGATTCTGGGAACAAATCAATATCCAAACCTGAATGAAAGTATGCTGGATGAGATTAAGATTGATATTTCCCCGAAGGAGGATCTGACAGCGAAATTCAAGAAAATCAAATTGTATCGTGGAGCAAAAGCATTTGAGAATCTCCGGCTTGCTACCGAGAAATATATCAGGAATGGCAATAAGAAACCTGCAGTATTTCTTTTACCAATCGGGAATCTGGCGATGCGTAAGGCGCGTGCTGCTTTTGCTACGAATTTCTTTGGATGTGGAGGATATGAAATCATCGATAACCTGGGATTCGAAAATATTGGGGATGCAGTAAAAGCGATGGCTGAAGCGTCACCAGAGGTTGTCGTCATCTGCAGTTCAGATGAAGAATATGCAACGCTTGGTTCGCCATTAGCAGAAGCAATAAAGAAAGCGAAACCAGACGTACAGATTGTTGTAGCAGGATTTCCGAAAGATATCATAGATGCGTTGAAGTCTTCCGGAGTCGATGAATTCATTCACATCAGAAGCAACTTAATAGAAACGCTGAATAAATTTCATGAGCATTTCGGGATCCTATAGGCTTAATGTTCTTGAATTGATGTTTGAAACTGTTTAACATTTACGATTGACAGGATTTACGATTTACGATTGAATTTTTCGATTTACGAGTTACGATTGTTTTCAAATTTTACTCGTCAATCGTAACTCCAACAATTCAATCGTAACTCCAAAATCGTCCAATCGTAAATAGTGTATAGGATTTGTGAGAATATTTAAAGAAAAGTAATCAGGTAAGGAATAACCAACAATATGAGACAAGATTTTAAAGATGTTGATTTTAAGACCAGTTTCCTCAAAGGAGAGTCATTCCGTGAATGGGAGAAAAAAGCAGGGATTGAAAAGACCTGGATCACCCCGGAACAGATTCCTGTAAAGCCTGTTTATGGTGCCGCTGATCTTGAAGAAATGGAGCAGTTAAATTATGCTGCAGGAATACCGCCATTTTTCAGGGGACCGTATTCCACGATGTATGCAATGAGTCCATGGACAATCAGGCAATACGCCGGATTTTCAACAGCAGAGGAATCCAATGCGTTCTATCGCAGAAACCTTGCGGCTGGGCAAAAAGGACTTTCTGTTGCTTTTGATCTCGCAACGCACCGTGGCTATGATTCAGACCATGAAAGGGTGGTTGGTGATGTCGGTAAAGCAGGTGTAGCAATTGATTCAATTCTGGATATGAAAATCCTTTTCAGAGATATCCCGTTGGATAAAATGTCGGTCTCTATGACCATGAACGGAGCGGTTTTGCCCATCATGGCATTTTATATCGTAGCTGCTGAAGAACAGGGGGTACCGATGGAGAAGCTTGTAGGTACTATTCAGAATGATATTCTGAAGGAATTTATGGTGCGAAACACATACATTTATCCGCCTCTGCCATCGATGAAGATCATTGCTGATATTTTCGAATACTCAGCCAAAAACATGCCGAAATTCAATTCCATCAGTATCAGCGGGTATCATATGCAGGAAGCGGGCGCTACTGCGGATCTGGAGTTAGCTTATACCCTGGCTGACGGACTGGAATATCTCCGTGCTGGTATCAAAACCGGGATGGATATTGATGCTTTTGCACCGAGATTATCATTTTTCTGGGCTGTTGGTATGAATCATTTTATGGAAATCGCCAAGATGCGCGCAGCAAGGCTTCTTTGGGCCAAATTAGTAAAGCAATTCAATCCGAAAAATCCCAAATCAATGGCTTTGCGAACCCATAGTCAGACTTCAGGATGGAGTTTAACGGCGCAGGATCCTTTCAACAATGTGGCAAGAACCTGTCTCGAAGCATTGGCAGCAGCACTTGGACATACGCAATCATTACATACAAATTCATTGGATGAGGCAATTGCCCTTCCAACGGATTTTTCTGCCCGTATTGCACGAAACACCCAGCTTTACCTGCAGGAAGAAACCAGCATCTGCAAGTCGCTCGATCCCTGGGCCGGCTCCTATTATGTGGAAACACTGACCAATGAACTGGCGCATAAAGCCTGGCAATTGATCCAGGAAGTTGAAGAACTTGGAGGAATGGCAAAAGCCATTGAAACCGGTGTTCCCAAAATGAGGATTGAAGAAGCTTCAGCACGGAAGCAGGCCAGAATTGATGCCGGAAAAGACAAGATCATAGGAGTGAATGTATTTCGTCTTGAAAAAGAAGATCCGATCGACATCCTGGAGGTCGATAATACAGCAGTTAGAGATTCGCAGATCTTACGATTGCAGCAATTGAAAAGGGAACGCAACAATCAGGAAGTGGAAAAATCCCTTGCGGCCCTTACTAAATCTGCTGAAACTGGGGAAGGTAATTTGCTGGAACTTGCTGTTGATGCCGCCAGGAAGAGAGCAACATTGGGAGAAATTTCATCTTCACTCGAAAAAATTTACGGGAGGTACAAAGCAGTGATACGTTCAATTTCAGGGATCTATTCGTCAGAGTCCAGGGATAGTGAGAGTTTTAATAAGGCCCGTGAAATGGCCGATAAATTTGCCGAAATGGAAGGCAGACGGCCGCGGATCATGGTTGCCAAAATGGGCCAGGATGGCCATGACCGTGGCGCCAAGGTCGTTGCAACCGGCTATGCTGACATGGGCTTTGACGTAGATATCGGTCCATTGTTCCAGACACCTGCTGAAGCTGCCAAGCAAGCAGTGGAAAATGATGTTCATATTCTCGGAGTATCCAGCCTGGCTGCAGGTCATAAGACGCTGGTTCCACAAGTGATTGAAGAACTAAAGAAACTTGGCCGTGAGGATATAATGGTAATCGTTGGGGGGGTCATTCCTTCACAGGATTACGAATTTCTCTATAAATCCGGTGCAGTGGCCATTTTTGGCCCCGGGACAGTAATTTCAGATTGTGGCATCAGGCTTTTGGAAATTTTGATTGATAGCAGGAAATAATTCATGGAGCTTCAAAACATCACTCTTCCTAATGGCATACGACTTGTTCATAAACATATTCCCGGGAATGTTGCGCATTGTGGATTATTTATCAATGCCGGTTCCCGTGATGAAGATGATAAAGAACACGGAATAGCCCATTTTATCGAACACATTATTTTTAAAGGTACAGAAAAAAGAAATCTTTACCAGGTTCTCAACCGACTGGAAAACGTAGGTGCAGACCTGAATGCCTTTACTACAAAGGAAGAAACCTGCATTCATGCCTCTTTTTTGAATCAATATTATGAGCGAACACTGGAACTGATCAGCGACATTTGCTTCCATTCTGAGTTTCCTGCAAAAGAAATTCAAAAAGAAAAGGAAGTCGTCATCGATGAAATAAAATCCTATAAGGATACACCTGCAGAACAGATATTTGATGATTTTGAAGACCTGGTTTTTGAAGGTCATCCTTTGGGAAGGAATGTTCTCGGAACTCCGAAGAATGTCAGAAAGTTCAAAAAGGAGCATATCCGGAAATTCATCCGGAGGAATTATACTACCGACAAGATGGTGATAAGTTCGGTTGGAAATGTTGAAATGAAGAAGCTTGTTCGTTGGGTGTGGAAATATTTTTCGGAGATTCCGGCATCATCACGGGATGGTCACTGTAAACCCTTCACTGGCTATCATCAAAAGCAGATCACCCAGAAACGGAAAATCTTTCAGACACATTGTATTATCGGAACCACCGGATACTCATTACAGGATGAACGAAGGTATGCACTTGCATTTTTGAATAACATTTTGGGTGGTCCGATGATGAATTCCCGGCTTGCACTTGCTTTAAGGGAGCGAAACGGAATCACCTACCATATTGAATCAAATTATATCCCATTTACAGATACAGGAATATTTTCAATTTATTTCGGGACTGGCAAGGAAATGCTGGACAAAGCCATCACGCTGACGCACAGAGAACTCGACAATCTCAGGAAGAAAAAACTGGGAATCATACAATTACAGACGGCAAAAAAAGTGATCATCGGGCAATTGGCACTCTCGCAGGAATCGCAATTAAACCAGATGCTTGCGATGGGGAAGAGTTACTTAGTCATGGACCGGTATATTGATTTTAATGAGATCAACAGGATTATTCTTGACTTGTCATCAGAGAAAATCCAGGAAACGGCCAATGATATTTTAGCTCCTGAGTTACTCAGTAGTTTGATCTTTCAATCATAACATATGGAATTAATCAATCCGGAACTCGAAAAGTATGCAGAACTGAATACTTCAGATGAACTTCCGGTACTTGCCAGGCTTACGAGGGAAACCCATCTGACACAGGTCTATCCAAGGATGCTTTCTGGTCATCTGCAGGGAACTTTTCTCCGCATGATAAGCTGTTTGGTAAAACCTTTCAGGATATTAGAAATCGGAACATTTACAGGATATTCTGCGATCTGCCTGGCTTCCGGCTTGACAGACCGTTCTTTCCATCAATCTTCCTCATCTGAAAGTAAGAAGAAACCTGAAAAGGCGATGCTTCATACAATTGAAGTTGATCCTGAGCTGGAGCTCATCATCCGGAAATATTTACATGAAGCAGGAATTGAAGAAAAGGTTGTCCTGCATATCGGGAATGCATTGGAGATTATTCAAACGCTTGATGAACCCTGGGATCTGGTCTTCATTGATGCCGATAAACCCAATTATCTCAATTATTACAAGATGCTTATTGACCGGTTGTCGCCGGGAGGAATGATTATTGCCGACAACGCTTTGTGGGACGGGAAAGTTCTGAATCCTGACACAAAAAGCAAGGATACCCGCGGGATTATTGAATTCAATGAATATGTCCAACAGGACGACCGTGTTGAGAATGTGTTGCTGCCTGTCAGAGATGGACTGATGCTGATCCGGAAGAAAAGTTTCACCTAAAAAACAGCTGTTTGCCTCTTGGATCTCAGATCTCAGATCTCGGATCTCGAATCTCGGATTTATTTTAACTAAGAGTATTCCTTTATCTCGCTTATTAGGTAGAACAATAATATCTTTGAGCAAGAAATATAAAATGTTTCGAAAGAAAAGCTGAATTTGAGCTAGCAAGTCCTTTTATCCCTCGTAAAATTGTGCCGGCCCCGGGAACCCTGTTGACAGGGATAAATTATAGATGCTTTACTGAATGAAGGTGAATACAATTCTTTCCTATTGATGCGTTTCACAGCCCTAAAATAGGTGGTCTTTTTCGAGTGCCAAAGCATTGTGCATAATGCGCATATATAATGTTTTGGCGGCTTTTGTTCATAACTTTGATACTGGTTATAAGGTATAAATGGCAAAATATTTATATTTTTACCAGACAGGAAGGACTGCAATGGTCAAAATCAAGTCAACCAGTGAGTGCCCCATTCCAAACAGCCGGGGCGATGGTCAGAATTAACCAGTAAGGGAGATAACTTTGAGTGGTTTTAACATCCTTCCAAATAATAACATTGTAAATTAAACAATCAATTAAAAACAGAAACTCATGAAAAAAACGTATGCAATTCAAGTCATTATTCTCTTTCTTTTAATGGGGTTTAACCTTAACGCTCAGAAAATCGAAGTCATCAAAGGTGACTTAAGCTTTCTGAAGAGTGTAAAACTCTTAAATGTTGAGTTCAATTATGATAAAATGACCGTTGGACAATTGCCAAGTGAAGGAGAATATACCGCCAAGAAAGTAAAGGAAACTAATGACAAAGAAGCCGGGAAGGGAGATCAATGGCTTACAGAATGGAATGATAATAAGACTATCAAATTTGAGCCCGCATTTATTACAAGTTTCAATAAAGCCTTAAAAAAATATGGCGTGACTCTTGGCAAAAAGGAAACATCCGCCAAATACACTTTAAACGTGAGTACAACTTTCATGGAGATAGGATTCACAGGTTGGTCGTATGCTAAAAAGAATTCGGAGCTTCATCTCCTTTTAACATTCTATGAAGGAAATAACCATGATAAAGAAATTGCCGTGGTCAAACTTGTCGATGTTCCTGGCACCGCAGGTGATTACAGTTATACTTCCGGAGTTCGGATTGCATCGGCTTACACACAAGCCGGCAAATCATTTGGTAAATATCTGGTCAAAGTATATAAATGATCACAGATATCCGGTAGCTAATATTTAGGATCACGCAACGACTTCCTACAGAATATTAATCTTCGTTTTCTGGCTTTTTTTCTGAGTCTTTCGATTTAGCTGATCGGAGATTATAGGAATTGGTTTAACGGCTTTTCAAAAGAATATCCTTCAAATAAAATTGATAATGAAAACAACGAGAATATTTGTTAAAAACATTGTTATTGGCGCATTTCTGGCAATATCTCTGAATCTGTCCGGACAAAAAATTACAACTGCCTTTCAGGAAGTTAAGGAGATACCAAAAGGCAAGGGTTTGGTGTATGTTTACAGTGTAAAAAAGAAACAGGGATTTTCTTACCGAATCAATGTAAACCATAGTCCGGTGAAACCAGCTCTTTACAGCGGAGGATATTTCATTTATTATGCTGACCTTGGTTATAATACATTATCATCACTGAAGGATGGGAAAAAGGACAGTGTTCAAATTGGTATCAGGGAAGGAGAAACTTATTTTGTTGAAGGATCACTTAAAACGGGATTTGTAACAGGCACAGGCACGCCTGTCCTTGAATTAGTCAATCCGGCTTCAGCAAGAAAAAGAATTGCTAAATGTAAGTTGATTGCCGATGATTAATTCCTTTTGAGAGACAAATCGATTGGTAACACGAATTCCCCTGTTTACAAATCCGATAGCCAGCGGTAAGCAGGTTGAATCTTTAATATCCTGACCAATAGATTTTGTCAGAATACTCACTGAAGGAATTAATTATTGGATTAAAACCTAACCCCTGATTCCGTACCTATGAACAGGCAATTATTTTGCCAGGCGCTTATTGTAGTTGCCTTGCTTTTTCCCTTTCATTTGAAATGCCAGACCTTTGATGAAGATGTTGTCCAACTCAAGAATGGAAATGTTGTTCATGGGATAATCATCGAACGTGCCCCCGGGCAATCAATTAAAATTCAGACGGCAGAGTAAAACGTTCTTAATTTCAAAATGGATGAAATTGAAAACATTGATAAGTCGTCATTACGTTATAAAAAGAAGAAAAATTCAAACGACAATTCAAAATTTTACATTGAATTTTATTGTTTTGGTGGAAGTTCCTTCGGAAAAATGAATGATTCCGGGATAATGCCGGTAGACAATGGCTACAGCCAGAGCCAGGTTCCATATGATGCTGAATATAATAACAAAGGATTAGGAGGAATAGGAGTTTTTTATCTCTCCATAGGAAAGAATCGTCGACCGGATTTCATGATTGACTGTGAGTTTGTATTTTACAGTGCTGCCATGAAAGTTACTTCTTATGATCCTGTTGGATCCGAGGATTTTCTGGGTTATTCTGAATGCTTTGATTTTCATTTTAGTTTATTCCCGATCAAATCAAGAAATAAATACCCAAGCCCCTACATTTTAACCGGTTTGGGGATGCGGTTCGTTAAATTTACATTACTTGAGGGTACCATTTCAGAACTCCATGGAGACTATCTTTTTTGTTTTGGAGTACGACAAAAAATATCACGGGGTTTTTCATTTCAACTGTGTGAACAATTTGTCTACTCCAAGTTAAAAGATTTCGATGCTTTTATCTTCCCGGAAACTCGTCTTGAATTAGTCTTTTCGTTTGGATAATAATTCCGTTCTTTTTACATTGACCGTCACCGCGCTTGCTCGTGGAGCAGATCACGAAAAAGTTTCTCCACATTTTAATGAATCGCAGTATACGTGAATCATACGTACAGTTAATTCTTCAGGCTCCTGACGCCCCCCCAGGTCTTACCCATGTGTTCTGCCCATGCAATAAGGTCTTGGTCGTAATAAAGAATCCTCATCCTCGCGTTTGCAGCATCGAATTGCGTTGATTATCTATACGTTGTGTAAATCGTCAGGTAGTCGAAAATCCCAGTGTCGTTTCGCGAACCGTCACCAAAAGCTGTAAACCCGCTGCTGTTGGTTGCGCACTAATTTGGCGAAGACCAATGGGCAAATCCTGTTTCTTTCATGAAACCTCCGGCATTGCCGGTAGTACCAAGGAATGATGTAAGGGCAGTCCATTCAGCATGTGGCGGAATATGCCAGTCATCGGGGTAGTAGATACTAAAGTGGGTGATTGAACCAGATCTTTGGAAGAACAAAGAGTTTACTACCTTTGATTATTAATTGATTTAAAACATGTTATATGAAAACCAGAAAAAGTTGTATCCATTTTATCCTCGTCTGTTTTCTCCTAACCGTTTTCAACGGTTTCAACCTTGTTTCAGGGCAGGATCAGTATGTGGAGAAAATCAAACCTGCAGAAGCAAAGCGTTTACTTGCTGAAGGTAATATCAGGTTCGTTTCAGGGAAGACCCTGCATCCCCGGCAAAATTCTGACCGGCGCAAGGAAGTTGCCAATGGCCAGCATCCTTTTGCCATCATATTAGGATGTGCTGATTCGCGGACAAGTCCTGAAATCCTTTTTGACCAAGGGTTGGGCGATCTATTCGTCGCAAGAGAGGCAGGAAATGTCATTGATGATCATACAATCGGTGGCATTGAGTATGCTGTTGAACACCTTCATGTCTCGCTGATTGTTGTGCTCGGGCACGAGCATTGCGGCGCAATTGCTGCCGCCAGGGATACATCTGTAGCAAAAGGTCATGTCAAATCCATCTTAGCTTCTATCCAGCCGGCAGTAAAGGCCACCAGGGGACAAGATGCAGAAGCCACTTGCAGGGCCAACATCAAGAACATTGTTGTTGCCATTCGATCATCTGAACCGCTTCTGAAACACCTTGTCGACAGTGGTGAAGTAGTGGTTGTGGGTGCCTATTATAACCTCGACACCGGTATTGTTACATTCCTTAAAGAAAAACAGGATTAAGACAGCAACTATTTTATCCCGTTCCAGAATTCGTTAGGTTATCACTGTATCACAATCTTTTCTGTTCGCATTTTTTGTTCTGCAACAGTTTTCACAAAATAAATTCCTTTCGGTTGATTTGATAAATCAATTTTGGTCTCCTGGTTCGTGATTTCTGAATGATAAACTTTTTGGCCAAGGATGTTATAAATTTCCACAATTCCATTTTCTACAGAAAGAGTCAGCGTAAATTGTCCGAGGCTTGGGTTAGGGAAGACAGCTAAGGAGAGTTGTTTGGTAATTTCATTTACAGATAGCACCGGACACAGCTCACTCAATTGCACAGGAATATTGCTATTGGTGTTGGTTCCATTTCCAAGTTCACCATTGCCATTACTTCCCCAGGCCCAGGCAGTGCCGTCATTTTTCCTGGCAAGAGAATGCTGTTCTCCTCCTGCAATTGCAGTAATTCCGGTAAGAAGACTTACCTGTACCGGAACATTGCTGCTGGTGTTGGTCTCATTTCCCAGCTGGCCACTGTTATTGCTTCCCCAGGCCCATACAGTGCTATCATTTTTTATAGCCAGAGAATGAAACCTTCCACCTGCTACATTTGCAATTCCTGTCAGAGAGGTAATTGCAACGGGCACATTGGTGTTGGTGGAACTTCCATTTCCAAGTTGGCCACTGCTGTTAAATCCCCAAGCCCAAACAGTTCCATTATTTTTCAATGCGAGGGAATGAAAATATCCACTGGCTATTGCAATAACGCCTGAGAGGGAATTTACCTGGACGGGAAAATTGGTTTTCGTGTTGGTTCCATTTCCAAGCTCACCATCAGTATTAAAACCCCAGGCCCAAACAGTGCCATCTGCTTTCAGGGCAAGAGAGAAATTTGTTCCTGCTGAAATAGCAATGACACCAGTGAGCAAAGATACAGGAACAGCGACATTACTATTATTGTATGTGCTGTTTCCAAGTGCACCTTCCCCATTAAACCCCCATGCCCAGACTGTGCTGTCATTTTTCAATGCAAGGGAATGGTACCGTCCGGCCGAAATGGCAGTAATGCCCGTGAGCAAACTTGCAACAACAGGAACGTTACTATTGGTGTTGGTTCCATTTCCAAGCGCTCCATTTGAGTTGTCTCCCCATGCCCATACTGTACCGTCATTTTTCAGGGCGACTGAATGCCGGTCTCCACAGGCAACAGATGTGATGCCTGTGAGTAAATTTACTGCAACGGGAACATTACTATCGCTGTTATTACCATTACCAAGTTGACCAAAATCGTTGGATCCCCAGGCGCGTACGGTATAACTATCGCATACCGCTAAAGAAAAAGCTCTTCCTCCAGCAAGGGGTTGAGCAACAGTAGTTTTGCTCATGCCGAATAGGGCGAGCAATGTGATAATGTAAATTGTTTTTTTCATCTTAATTGGTTTTTATAAGTAAAAGATTCATTTTTAATTGGCCTGAAGAATCTTGTTATCCTCCATAATGACGAATATTTTCCCAATGATACTGAAATTTTGACTATACTTTGATCCTTTTAAAACATACTTGTAAAGATAGGAGAAATTTTAAAAGGTTGAAGCAAGATGATATCTAAAGATGTCGAAAAGTCAGAAAAAGTATCTGGATAGTGCATTTAACTTTGGTCTTGGCATGAATAGTCACAATGAAACCCCTCGGGAAGTCAGTAAACACTAAGAATATTGGCGCTCAGGATGTCTGTATTTAGTAGTTGAACATGTAAATACTCTGACGAAATATCTTTCCCCCATTTTATCATTGATTTTACGAATGTGATTGATTTAATTGGAGCGATGAAAACATTCAAGGGACCCCCACTGGCAGGGGATGGTTGGGGAAGGGTCCTTGGGCAGCAGCAAACGGTTTCTTGATTGTCACTGGTATGATTGTGATTAGTCAATTTAACAATTTTATAAATTTTATTGTATTTTTATTCTATCATTTTTCTTTTTCAATATTAAAAGATTTATTTTGCATCATGATGATGAAAATTAGAAATATTTTCTAAACCCTTTCATGCAGCGATGGGGACAAAAATTATAGGAGAATAATAGGATGGCGAGTGAGACCAAGTGGCTTATAGAACTTAAAGGCCGGGAAACAAGAGAAAATTATCGAATTGAGCGCACAGGCAAGGGCAGTGTCAAGGTTTTTGAACGCAATGGCCCAATGCAAATTAAGGTATATGGAAGCGCATATATTGATTATGATACAGCTGCTGTAATTACAATCCCCAATCCCTCAGCCCCAAACCAAAGAGTTTCTGGAAATATCATCAGAGCCAGAATCACAGACTTTCATGCTACCTACACGCCACTTAAATTTTACGGAGATTTGAAAATAAAATGTAATAAGGAACTTGTTGCCCGGTTAACTGGCATACTGATTAAGGGTATCCTTCCGACAGCCAACACCCTGATGCTGAATTGGCCCCACATTATTGAACCATCGGTAATAATCGAGATGGAAATAAATGGTAGAAGCATGGAAGCTCGATTTATGTCTGTACATTTTTTTGATTATGTCAGCAGTTATGAGTTACAGCTCAAAAACCCATGGACACAGGAATGGAAACATAAATTCGATCAGGCTGTTATGGAAAAAGCAGATGTAAAGTACCAGTTCCGGATAACCAGCATTTCCTGACCACACAGGCTGATATTCATCTGCAAACGTGGAAAATCAGGTCAGATGCAAAGGTTTTTTTAGATGGCCCCTTGTTTATCATATTTTTTACCTTTGATAAACTCTTATAAGGTAAAATGAAACGAAAGTTAATACTGTTTGGCATTATCGGGCTGTTCATTATCCTTCTGCTTTTCAGGATATTTTCCGGTGCAGGTCCGAAGAAACCCGAAGCAGTGGCTCTCCTGAAGCCCGTAGTTCCCGTTGAAGTATATATTGCCTGCGATACATCCATGATCTATAAGCTTTCTACCATAGGCTCTTTGCGTGCCAATGAGAGTGTGGATATTGTCAGCGAAATCAGCAAAAAGGTGGTCAGTATCTACCTGAAAGAGGGATCAAATGTCATCAGGGGGCAGTTGCTTTTCAAACTTGATGATGCGGATATCGTTGCACGGTTAAACAAGCTGACCATTGAGGAAAAACTGGCTGAAACCAACGAGTCAAGGGAGAAAGTCCAATTGGTTAACGGAGGCATAAGCCAGGAAGAATATGATTTAACACTGAACCGCCTGAACTTGCTTAAGGCAGAGATCGAGATACTGAAAGTGGACCTTTCAAAAACCGAGATCAGGGCTCCGTTTTCAGGGAAAATCGGCCTGAGGAATTTCAGCGAGGGAGCCCTTGTAACTCCGAACATGATCCTTGCCAGTTTGCAGGATGTAAACAGGATCAAGGTGGACTTTTCTGTTCCGGAGAGGTACGCAAATGATCTCCGCACAGGAACCAGCATCACATTTTTGACGGATTACTCTGTGAAAGAATATACAGCAGCCATTGAGGCAATAGAGCCGGATGTGGAAAAGAAAATCAGGACCATCTCCCTGCGCGCGATATGCGGGAACACTGACGGGAGCCTGGTCCCGGGTGCATCTGTCAGGGTAGGCCTCAATCTGCAATCCCTGAATAAAAAATTGTTTATCCCGACTTCCGCATTGATCCCGACAGTCAAGGGTTATGATGTTTATCTGATGAAATCAGGCAAAGCCTTCCTTCAACCGGTAAAAACAGGAATACGCAACCGTCTTTCGGTCCAGATCGTTGAAGGATTATCATTGAGTGATACGGTTATTGTGACCAACCTGCTGAGAATAAAGCCAGATTCCCCATTGAAGATGGTGAAACTTAATTGAAATGAGCCTCTCCTCAATTAGCATAAAAAGACCGGTCCTGGCGATAGTTTTTACGCTGCTGATTGTGATTTTCGGGCTGGTCAGCTACACCTATCTCGGAATCAGGGAATATCCTGCAATGGATCCTCCCATTGTCACGGTAACAACCAATTACTCGGGTGCCAATGCCGAGATCATCCAGTCCCAGATTACCGAACCCCTTGAAGATGCCGTTAACGGGATTGAAGGGATCAGGGTTTTGTCATCGGTTTCCAATGACCAGACAAGCCTTATCACCGTGGAATTCAATCTTGGAAAGGACATGGAAAGTGCGGCAAATGATGTCCGCGACAGGGTTTCCAAGACTATTCAGTTGCTGCCCAAGGATGTTGACCCGCCCATCGTTGAAAAGCTGAGCGCCAATGCAAATGCTATTATTTTCATGGTAATCCGCAGCTACCAGCACAATATCATGGAAGTCAATGCCCTGATGGAAAACGTGATCAAGGACAGGATCCAGACGATTCCGGGTGTTGGGGACATCAAGATCTTCGGTGAAAAGAAATTTTCCATGCGTTTATGGCTTGACCCTTATAAAATGTCAGCCAGTGGAATTACATCCCTCGATATCCGGAAAGCACTTGCAAGGGAAAATATTGAACTTCCTTCAGGACGTGTGGAAGGAGATCTGACCGAGCTTACTTTACGCACACTTGGTCTTCTTGAAACTCCGGAGCAGTTCAACGATCTTATCCTGAAACAGGAAGACGGGAACATCATCCGCTTATCCGATATCGGGACGGCAGAACTCTATCCTGAAAACGACCGTTCCACGGTTATGATGGATATGTTACCTGTAATCATTATCGGCGTAGTTCCGCAGACCGGGGCAAACAATGTGGCTATTGCTGATGAGTTTTACAGGAGGATGGCCCAGATAAAAGAAGAAATCCCGGCTGAATATTCGATCAGTATCGGATATGATTTCACCAAATTTGAGCGGCGGGCAGTGAGTGAAGTGCGCCAGACTATCCTGCTTTCTCTCCTCCTGGTAGTCTTTATTATATTCTTTTTCCTCCGCGACTGGAGGTCAACCATTATCCCGGTAATTGCCATTCCTGTGTCCATCATCGGAGCGTTTATATTGATGGCACTGTTCGGCCTTTCGATTAATGTTTTAACACTTCTCGCAGTAATCCTTGCAATCGGGTTGGTATGTGATGACGCCATTGTCGTACTTGAAAATATTCACACGAAAGTTAATCTTGGAATGGAACCTGTGGAAGCCGCTAACCAGGGGATGAACGAGATCTATTTTGCCGTCATTTCAACTACCGTCGTCTTAGCGGCAGTTTTTATACCGGTCATGTTCCTCCAGGGGCTGGTGGGACGGCTTTTTCGTGAATTTGCCATTGTTGTCGCAGGATCGGTGCTGATCTCCGCTTTTGTGGCACTCACCCTTTCCCCGATGATGTGCTCACGCCTTCTTAAAATACGGGACAAGAAGCAATCCAACTGGCTGATCAGGGTGACTGATCCTTTTTTCGAATCTCTTAATGCAACTTACAGGAGATCCCTTGAAGGTTTTTTAAGGCGAAGATGGCTGGCCCTGCCTGTTTTCCTTGTTATTGTGGGATTGATATTCGTCTTTTACAAATCCCTCCATTCGGAGCTGGCTCCTTTTGAGGACCGTAACAACGTCCGTATCCCCACACTGGCGCCGGAAGGCTCGACTTATGAGTTCACCGAAAAATACATGAGTAAAATTGACCAGTATATAAGGGACTCTTTCCCCGAAACATCGGTCTTCTTTTATATGATGGCTCCCAGCATGGGGATAAAAGACAATCCGAATAAAGCGATGGAAATAGTCTACCTCAAGGATCCTGAAAAACGTAAACGATCGCAACATGAAATATTCGTGAAGATGTCAAATGACCTGCCGCAGATCACAGGTGTCAGGTCTTTCCCGTTTGAGCCGCCAACAATAGGAGACCGCTTCTCGGGCCAGCCGCTGCAATATGTTCTCCAGGCACCCGACCTGGTGACCCTGAAGGACGTTTTACCCCATTTCCTGGCGGAAGCAAGGAAATTGCCCATCCTTCAATTCGTGGATGCGGATTTCAAGATCAATAAACCCGAGATCAGGATCACGGTGAACCGCGACAAAGCAGCACTGCTCAATGTTACTACAGAAGAGATTGCCCGCACGCTTCAATTAAGTTTCAGCGGACAGCGGTACGACTATTTCATCAAGGAAGGGAAGCAATATGAGGTGATCGGGCAGCTGATGCCCCGGTATCGCGATGACCCGGATGCATTGAAATCCCTTTATGTGCGCAGCACCACAGGCGACCTCATACCGTTTGATAACCTTATCCGGATGGAGGAAAACATCAATCCTGCAGCCATATTCTCATACAACCGGTACATCTCGGCCACCATTTCGGCAGGGCTTACCCAGGGAGCAACCCTGGGCGACGGGATCAGAGAGCTTGACCGGATCTCAAAAGAGATCCTCCCTCCCAGCATAAAAACCAGCCTGGCAGGTCAATCCCGCGATTATAAAGAGAGTTCGTCCAGCCTTGTTTTTGTTTTTATTCTTGGCATCATCCTGATCTACCTTATCCTTGCTGCCCAGTTTGAGAGCTTTGTCGATCCTTTTATTATCCTGCTGACTGTCCCCTTAGCCATAGCCGGAGCTCTTTTCTCTCTATGGTATTTCAGGCAAACCCTGAATATTTTCAGCGAAATCGGCATTGTGATGTTGATTGGCCTTGTCACTAAAAACGGCATTCTCATCGTTGAATTTGCAAACCAGCGGAAGCAGACAGGACTCTCCAGCCTTCAGGCGGTGCTGAGTGCCGCATCCTCAAGATTCCGGCCGATCCTCATGACCTCATCGGCCATGGTACTGGGTATTCTGCCCATTGCGTTAAATATCGGAGCCTCATCTGAAAGCAGACAATCCTTAGGGATTGCAGTAGTAGGAGGATTGATCTTTTCAACTTTCCTGTCACTGTTTCTGATCCCGGCCTTGTATACTTTTTTGTCAAAGAATCTGAACGTAAATAAAAAAGGGGAATCCCGGGGAACGCATCTCATTATCAATGATAAACCGGAATCATGAAAAAAATCTGCTTTATCGTTTTTCTCTTTATACAATATGGCCTGACTGCTTTCTGTCAGAGCATACTTACCCTTGACGTTGCCATAGAGATCGGTCTGGCAAATAACTATGGGATCAATCTTGCCAAGAATACCCGGCAGGTTGCAGAAAATAATTTTTCACCCGGCAATGCGGGGATGCTGCCAAGGATTGACGTCAATGCCGCATATGCGCACAGCCTGAGCAACGCTAAGGTAGATGTGATTTCAGGTGGTAAGCTGAATAATTCCTCTGCAAATTCTGACCTTTTTACAGCCGGTGTTAATCTTAACTGGACCCTGTTCGATGGCCTCAAAATGTTCATCTCCTACGATAAGCTGAAAAGACTGGAAGAGATCGGCGACCTCGGTTCAAAAATCGCCATCGAAAACACACTTGCAAAGATCATGGCCTCTTATTATGATATCGTAAGACAGGAAAAGGTAACAACGATCATCCGGGAACAGGTCGGAATATCAAGGTTCCGGCTTGACCTGGCAAAGCTTAAATACGAAACAGGAAGCGGATCCCTGCTTGAATTCCTCAAGGCAAAAGTGGAACTGAATGCCGATATTGCAGGCCTTTCAAGCCAGGAAACTGTTTTTAGTAACTCCCTGGCAACACTGAATGAACTGATGGCAAGGGATGTTAAAACAACATTCGAAGTCAGGGACACTATTTTATTACACTACCAGTTAAATTACGACTCGCTCAGGGTAAGCATGAAGGATTATAACCGCAATCTGCTGTTGTACAACCGGAATAGAGAGGTCAGCAGGTTGAATATGAAATCAGCAAGAGCCTCACAATGGCCTGTCCTGGGGCTTACCACCGGGTTTAATTATCTCCATTCTGAAACCGAGGCGAATTTCATCAACTATAACAGGAATTATGGCCCTGTAATTGGAGTTACGGCCACATTGAATATTTTTGACGGGCTAAATCTTCAGCGCGATTATCAGAATGCAAAAATATCCTATGCTTCTTCCGAGCTGGAAGTGAAACAACTGGAAAACAAGCTGGATGCGTACTTGCTGAAGATCTACAACGATTATATCAACCAGCTTGAACTGATCACTTTTGAACGGGAAAACATGGTCCTGGCACAGAAAAATATGGATATAGCCAAGGAGAGTTTTAAGGTGGGATCCATATCATCGTTACAATTACGCGAGATCCAGAAGAACCTTCTGGATGCCGGCACAAGGCTGGTCGCAGCAGAGTTTAACACAAAACTCACCGAAACAGCGCTGCTTCTTATCAGCGGGAAACTGGTGCACTGATTTCTGCTCACAGATTACCTGATCATTGAAGATCTGACCTTCGATACAATTTCGATTATACCTGCGACATTCTGAGGAGACAGTGTTTTGCCCGACCCGAGTCCATACCCGGTGAAGATAGGCTTAAGTGCTGCCAGGTTTCCGGCGACAGGTTTAATGGTAGAATCCGTCCCATATTCACCGAGAATCCGAAGAAGTTTGGAAAGGCTCTCCTGCTGCCTGAAAATAATCGCAGCGATCAGGCTGTTATCCTTGGTAAGCTGGCACAAAGAGCATGCTATATATACCCCTTCAACAAATGCACCGGAAGCGACCAGAACAGCCACCTGGTTACGGTTATTCCTGCGAAGGCAATCGGAGGTCTCTCCAAAAGTTCTTTTTACCAGGGAAATAAGACTATCCCTGTTGTCGCCGCAATTGCTGATCTTTTCCACAAGGGTTTTATCATAAACCCCGCCTATGCCAAGATCCTGGGCAAGTTTTCCGGTACAGTAAAGAAATTTCTCCGTTTCTGAGATTCTCCGGTAGGTGGATGAATAGGCTAAGTCAATACTGTAGATCCCCAGGTTGAGTGCTTTTGTTTTTTCGGTGAAGTACCTGTTAACATTGGCCGGTGGGTTCGTGAGGCTGAAAATATACGGCGCCTTTGCTTCATGAAGCACCAGGGTAACTTCAAAAGGAGTAGGAATACGGTTCAAAAGATCCTGTGTTTCGGGCGACAGGATGACCTCTTTCTTGATTATATCAGAGTTTGTCTCTTCCGATGCAGTATCAATGTTTCCCGAATTATGGCATGCCGGCAACATAGTAAGAGACAAAACCAGCATTATGCCATTACAACTGACCTTAAGTACATTCATATACGTTTTCTATTGGACAGATTAATGCCATAAATATCGCTAATATTTCCGGATTATTCTTTTTACAGTTAATATGTTCTCTCTTCAATTGAATCGCAACAAATAATCCTATAAGTGAAGCTTCCAGTGGAGAAGCATCTGAAAACACAAAAGGCTGATTTTCACCATCCTTTTACCAATTTAATAAGTCATAAGTGTGAAGTGCGAAATATTTCGGACTGCGCACTTTACACTTCGCAATTGAACGGGAGAACACTACTCTGACGAAATATCTAACCGTCAGTTCATCATCGGTTTTTCGAAAGAAATTTATTTTGTTGTGGATATAAATATATGGAATTTAAAAATCCCCAATATGAATTGTAAATTTAAAGTGTGAATTGTTTTAATTGGGTAAACGTTTTTCTTTTCTTTGTGTCTTGTATATATTCCTGGTTTGCTCCAATTGTCATATAAATACTTTCGACCAAATTTAAAAAAGATGAAAACACATGCATTCTCCATTTTAATGATAATGGCAGCTTTTGAGATTTATGCCCAGAATTACCAGATTAATTTTGCAGGAACAGGTGGAAGCACAAACGTTGATTCCGTGAAAGTTGAGAACCTGTCACAATGTACAAGCCTGACGCTTGCCGGAATAGACACATTAAACCTCACAGCAACAGTGGGAATAGATGAATCCCGCAACCCCTGTGAAATCGGGGTAACCATTTATCCGAATCCTTCACCAGGATATTTTTCGGTTGAATTTGAAGCAATTACTGGAAACAACGTGTTTATCGGGTTATACGACATGTCGGGGAAAGCAATCCTTCAAATTAAAAAGTTTTTTCGGGAAGGGCATCATTCGTTTTTTCTGAATGGTATTCAAGGAGGCGTATACTACCTGAAAGTTGAATCGGTTGATTATCTACATACAGATAAACTGATCAGCTATGCAGCAGTAATAGGATGCCCTGTTATACAAAATACAGAATCTACAAGCCATACAAATAAGGGACTATATTTACCCGGTACAACGAAATTGAAAGGATTCAGGGGAACCAAATCAATAACAAGCATGCAGTTCAATGCTGGTGATACACTGAAGCTTACAGGGAAATCAGGAAATTATAGAACAGTCAGCATGCTGTTTCCAAATCAAAGTCA
>CAIWTA010000117.1 GCA_903915465.1 uncultured Bacteroidales bacterium
GCTTTGATATCAGTAGTGATCTTTTGCAGGAACTGCAGCTCAGCAGGCTTACGGATGCCATTACGGTAATCGAAAATGCCTTTGAGTTCAAGGATCAATCCTTGTTCAATGAAAATGTGTAACTGCCGAATTGCAAACTCCGAAATTGCCCAAGTAGTAAAATAGACTTTGGCCGGGCCGGTTTGTTCAAGCAAAAAGAAAAGAAGATCATGTGATGACCAATCACCCATTGAAGCATAATGAATTGATTGACAATCGGCCACCTGGCCAAAGACCTGGTGAAGCTTCTGGCCAGCTTTACCAATGGTCAGAAGGTTTGAACCAGTAAAAGCAACAGATCCGGATTGTGATTTAACCGGTTTTTTCTTTAATAAATCATCATTTGAAAACAGGCTCATTTATTAAGCCTTTCTGTTATTTCTATAAGTTCCAGGTTGAATTTATCCAAAAGATTTTTATTTGTGGCAAATGATTTTAATTTTTTTGGATCAGATACCAGCCGGGTGTACCTGGTGATATAAGTACGAACGTTATTTTGTCGCAGTATCAATTCAGCTCTGTCCAGTTCAGAAATTTCTTTTATTTTATTATCTTCAGACATTTGAGGAATCACTCCATATTTATTAAAATGTTCGATTTTGATGGTGATTTCTTTTAAGGAATCATCGAGATCTAATATCTGAAATGCTATTTTCATACGTTCTGGTTTTTCTTTATAAGGAAGAATTGCATGGAGGTTATCCAGCATTCTATAGATCATTTTTTGTTGTGAACGAAGTTGTTCAATGGTAATAATTTCTGATAGTTTTGGGGGTTCTTCTTTTATAATTACCTGCTTTTCTTTCGGTTTCTCCAAAGCAGGAATAACAACTGAAACCGTTTTTTGATTTTCAATCTTGGAAAGTTCATAGAGAAGTGTCGATCGGTTAGGTTCGGATTCACCGCTAATACGCAAAATTCTGGAAAGATTATGGCTGGATCCAAACTGATCATAAAGATTAATGCCGGCAATATAGTTTTGGTCTGAGTTAAGCCAAAGAAGAATTTCATTATTCATGGTAAAATTATTTTGCGCGGCATAACGCGGCATTTGGAGCGATCAATAGGTGAGTACTCATTATTTGCAAAAATATCAATGCAATTGCATAAAACAAAGGACAAAAAAAGCCTGCCGGAACTTTTCCGACAGGCTTAAACCCAACCTCATTATGAAACTACGTCACACGCTAACGTTATTTTATGGTTATGGTTCCTAAAAAAAGTGATCAAATTTCCAATGGATCAAAAGATAAGTCACCTTCGTAAAATATCATTGGTGAACCTTGTTTGCAAAGGAACCCGAATTTTGATCCTTTATCTTTATCGATTTCTTCACCCCAGGCAGTATCAATGGTTTCCAGATGAACCAGGTTGCATGGTTCGCCTATAAGGTAACATTTTGCTGAAGCACAGTTTTGAATAATGACAAGGCCTTTGAAGTCGATACCGAACTTTCCTATCCATTCTTGAACAGCTTTTTCAATTCCAGGATAGAAGCCTTCTAAACCGATTTCATATCCACCACAATCCTGGTTAGATCCTTTTAGTTTCTTCTGCGAGGGTTTGATAGTCCCCTGAGTCATATAGAAGCTGTGCATGAATTTGCCGGTTATCATCGCAATGTTTTCGGACATTGTGATTCCATCTGCATCAATTTCTGGAAATAACTCCCAATCAATATCAGCTTCGCGTATAAGGATAATTTGTGATTTTATGCCACCGCCGCCACCGGCGTTTTTTTCCGTGGGTTTTACCAGGTTAAAAAGTTCTACGCTCATAGGTAATTATAATTAAACAGCTAAAGTTGATTTTGTTAGTATTAAAGCAGTTGAGTTACCAGCTGCGTTTTGAGCCCAGACAAATCTGATGTAACCAGTATTTGCCGTCAAGCCGGTTTCGGTTTTCGTAACAACATTGCCCATTGAAGTTGCATTGGCAAAATTGTTTGTTGCGCTCCATTTGTAACCTGTTGCATCATTAACATGGCTCCAATTCCAGATTATCTGTGTTGTCGAAGCAACGTGGGTACCTGCTATTGGGGGTTCTGGAATGTTTGGCATCACTTGCATTTCACCTTCATAAAAAGCCATTGGTGAACCTTGTTTGCATAGGAATCCAAACTTGGAGCCTTTGTCTTTATCAATTTCTTCACCCCAGGCTGTATCAATTGTTTCCAGATGAACCAGGTTGCATGGTTCACCTATAAGGTAACGTTTTGCCGATGCACAGTTTTGAATGATGACAAGACCTTTGAAGTCGATACCGAAATTAGCTATCCATTGCTGAACAGCTTTTTCAATTCCCGGGTAGAAGCCTTCTAAGGCAATTTCATAACCGCCGCAATCCTGGTTGGATCCTTTAAGTTTCTTCTGAGAAGGTTTGATTGTTCCCTGAGTCATATAGAAGCTATACATGAATTTTCCGGCAAGCAAAAAAATCGAATCGGAAATTGTAACTCCATCTGGATCCCTTTCAGGAAATAAATCCCAATCAATATCTGCCTCATGTATCAGGATGATCTCTGATTTTATACCACCGCCGCCACCGGCGTTTTTCTCGGTTGGTTTTAGCAGGTTAAAAAGTTCTACGCTCATAATTATTGATTTTGAATTACGGATTTATTATGGTTAAGTGGCGTGGGCTGTTGACTGAGTCATTGTTAACGCAATTGAGTTTCCATATACGTTATACGCCCAGGCGTAACGGGTGTAAACAGTATCCGCAGTAAGTCCGGTTTCGGTATGTGTAATGGCAGTTTCCATGTCGGTAGCATTGGCGTTATTGTTTATTGTGCCCCATTTATACCCCGTTGCACCTTCAACATCTTGCCATTTCCAGATTATCTGTGTTGCTGCTGCAATGTGTGTTCCTACAACTGGCGCATCAGGAGGATCTTGGTCTTGATAAGGTGAGCCGGTAATAATCGGAACACTTGCAAAAACGGCTTCTTCAATACCGAAGCCCACAGATTCATACCAATCTGCAAAGACCTTTATCTGGCGGTCAACACTTTCAACCGTGATATTAGATGCACCATTATTGCGGTTCATCAGGCGAATGAAATTTTCTTTGGGAGTTGCAAAGATGATATTGGAAGCCGCCATTGAAGGCAACGGCACGAGTATTAAGTTTGTTCCTTCGATCAGATCTTTTGCTCCTGTATAATTTGTGTCCTGACCGTGAAGGTCGCGGCGTTTGCGGTGATAAGCCGCATACCAAGCGCGCGAGATATAAATATTCATTGAAAGGTTGATGTAAATTTCACTTATCGATTTTGCAAAAAGTTCGACCTGGTCGAAAATATTTGCTTCAGTCAAGACCGAAAGAGTAATAAAATTGATAAGGGAGGTACCAGCGGCTTTTTTAGCTGTTAAAATTGTCAAGAATCCATCCATTGAAAGGCCGACAGCTTGAGCGGTTCCATCAACCGGTGAAGCATAAGCGCCTCTACCTACGAGTTTAAGTTCTCGGTTCTCCAAAACTTTTGGCAAGATCAGTTGCTCGATAATATACTTGGAAATTGGCCATGCTTTGCGGTCAGTGGCTTCGTCTCCCAAAAATCCAAGCCAGGAATCCATGATTTCATCAGGATAGAATGCCAGGTCGATCTTGTGCCGGCGCTGTACTATTGAAATTGGTGTGAACTTTGCAGTGCCTTTGGGTGTCCATGCTTTCTGAAAGCCCTGGACAAGATCATCGATTAAGGCTTTAGCTGCGCGGTAAACAAGATCCTGTGAAGCCACTGTTGTCATGAAAGTTTCGGAAACGGTGGGTTGAGTTAAAAGCCTCAGAATATCTTTCTGGTTTGTACCGATGTAGGTACTAAATGCGCTTTTAAGGTCTGCTAAGGTGATTGTTTCGGCCATTTTATTTTGAATTAATTAGTTTTTAATTGTGGTTATGCGCAATATTCGTCAGCGATTTTGTCATGAGTGAAGACAGGAACATCATTGTTGCCAGCGATTACATCTGCGGGTTTTGGAACAATGGTTTCTACACCTGCATCTTCTGAACGTAAAGTTTCAAGTTGGAAAAGCGTAGTTTGATGAGCTAATTTCTCTGCAGTAAGCAGGGTTTGCAATTCTTCATTGCGTTCAGTGACGGTGGCCAGCTGATCATTGATCTGCTGCATACGTTCATCTGTCAATTCTTGAGCATCTAAGGTTGCCGGATCCATTTTGAAAAAGCTTTGAATAGCTTTCCAGGTCATATTTATCTTCATTGTATCGGGTTTTTTGGTTTTGTTATTTATTGATTGGATATAATTTTGGTTTGCTATTGTAACGGAATTGGAGATTGCCAGATCGAATGATCCGATGTCATCTATTAATCCCAGGGTAATTGCCTCGGGAGCAAAATAGATTTTACCGGTAAATGTTGATTCATCCAATGTTGGGCGATTAGTCTTGATTGAGGATAAGAACTTTTGGTTGATTACATCGAGTACATTCTTCCGATATGGTTCATAGTTTCCATCTAACACCTGATTAAAGTCTAAGTTCTTATCCACAGACAAGCTTGCATAAACTTCATGAAATTTGACTCCTATTGCCTCAAGCGAAGGTTGAAGATCTTCCACCATAAGCATTGTTCCAATGGAACCAATGCGGTCAAGAGAAGAGCTTGCGATGATCTTTGATGCCCCGGATATGATCCAGTAGGCAGCGCTTGCAGCCATTCCTTCTATATAGGCAACAATGGGTGTTGTAGAATTCTTTATTGTTTCGGCCAATAGATCGGTTCCGGTGACCTGGCCACCGGGACTGTCTACAACCAGGACAATGCTTCTGATGTTTGGATTTTGGTCAGCGGATTTGACATCTGTTAAGATTGACTGCGATCCTCTTGGTCCACAAGGCTGATCATATTTTAGAATTTCTGATCGGATTGGGATGACGGCAACGGATCCTTCAGGGATGTTGCTGTCGGTAAATCCGAACCGTTGTATTTGATCCCCTAACCCACTGATCACATAGGATCGGTTTTTTTCACGAGCGATAGCTGAATCACCTTCGCTAAAGTTTTCTCCTTTAAGAAGAGAAAGCAAAATCGAAGCATAAGCGGCTGATCTTTCATTGTTGATCAACCAAGCGCCTGAGATGATTTCTGCTAAGATGGGATTCATTGTGCCCTAAAATTAAGGGTACAATATTATAATGGTAGGACTTGGAAATAAAGGACTGAAAGGTAACTTTGGATTTAACTTCTTTAATCTATGGAAATTCCACCACCTGGGGGGTGCATGAAAAATGCAGGCTTTGAAAATTCTCCTGAAAAGAGAATGTCATAGCCGTTGAAACCTTCCAGTACAAGTGGTTTTAAAAGTTTACTTGTTATTTTCATTGGGCTATTCATTGTTCCCAAAATGCGGATTGTGTTGTTTTTATCGGTAATTTTTAAGATCAAACAACGACCGGTCATCTGAAATAATTGGTTTTCGACATCTATTCGATCTTTTGGAATAAGTGCTTTAAGTTTGTAAACATATTTAATTCCACTTGGTGTATCCTGCTGTTCTGAATCGAGCTGCATCGTCTCAGGGGTTGCATAGAATGAATTCCAATCCTTCCCTGTTATTGGAGTAATAGCGCAATATAATGATGTGGCGCTAATATTGAAGAGTGAAATATCTTCACAATACATCCAATTAATTGAATTGATTCCACCGAGATTGATACCGGTATGGCGAATGATATTTTCCATAGATTAATGTTTTGGTAAAAATACAGAGACAAAATTGGGACATTTTGGGGACAATGCAGGGACAAAATCCTGCAAAATTAATTTGTTGTTATATTTTTTACGTTTTCTGTAATAATCTTTTTTGAGAAGGTCATAATTCATGTGAGCAAAGGTAAAGTTATGGTCTGCACAAAATTGCAAAATTGTTGATTTAAAGGATTTATTATAGCGAACTTTATCATTCATGTAGTTGTAAAAAAGTTGTTTGAAATGCCATTCAAGAAAATCTTCAAAAATTATCTGGTTTTTAGGAGAAACCCAAAGGTTTCCATTGATATTAATATCATCATTATTAGGCAATTTAATTTGAATATATTCATAACTATCAACTAAATGCGGGAAAACATCCTTTGGTCTTTTTTCCAACAATGGTTTTAAAAGCTTGCCGATAATATTTGTTTTATAGGCTATATCTGTATTGAGTTGGCAAAAAAGATATTCTTGAAGATAGGGTTTCAATTTTATTGAGATGGTTGGGCGATTATCTTCATTCATAATTCAAAGTTAGGATATAGTTATAAAATAGTAAAGGGCACTTTAACAAAAATCATTTTGAAGTTGAAAAACGGAATCAGATTTTTGGATCTGGTTTCTTCTGTTACATGATGGATTTCAAAATAATCTTGATCTGATCTTTTGATCAGGTATTCCATTCCTAAATTCTTGGTTCCGTTGACGTGAAAATCTTCCATTTTACCCAGGCGAAAATCACATGGCAATTTGTCATAATATTCGAAACTGAACTTATCGATCAATATTTTTGAATTTTCCATTTTGTGTGCGATTTCGCACTTTTTCCATAAAAAAAAAAAAAAAAACACCTTTGCCAGAAGCAAATACCCCGTCCTACAGTCCTACACGTCCTACAGCGTCCTACAGCGTCCTACAGCGTCCTACAAGGTTTTTACCATCTAACATAATATAAATCAATAAATTATAAATAAATAATACACTCTTGTAGGAGTAGGACTGAAAAAAACTATTTTTTTGGAAAAAGTCATTTTTTTTTTTTTTTTTTTTCCTTGCATGTCAAAATGGCTCTTCAGGTGATATTTCAAATAATTTAGGAGCAGGAAAAGATGAGTTTTCATCAAATATTTTTGTTGATGCAAACTCATCTTTTAAGGTTCGGTCGAGGTTAACATTTAATTCATCCTTACCATATTTAAAAACATAAGCTGAAGTGGAAGTAGTATCAAAACGTACTGAATTTGTATTCCCAATGTACGATCTATGATTTTTCAGGTAATGAAGAATTGTAATCAGATCAACACCGTTACGGCCTGTTTGCTGGCGATGCTTTTCAAGATAGAGTGGATGCACGGTTGAAAAGCGAATGAACAGCATTTTATTATTGGGCGGTTCAAATTTTCCGGTTTTTTCATCCCCATTTTTGTCGGTAAATGTTAAGGAAATAATGTCTTTAATAAGAAAATCTATTCCCGATTTGACATCGCCTTTATCCAGGAGAAATTCTACAGTTCTCCAGAATCCGGAAATGGATTCACCGCTGGAAATCTGACGTGACATTTGGGAGATGTCATGTTTGGCAGCGGCGTAAATAGACTCATAAGTAAAGCTGAGTTTAAGTGGGTATTCGGATCCAAGAATAATTTTGATTGGCGCCAGCAATATGCAATAGTTACGCAACAATCTTTCGTTGAATGGTAAATTCTCAGATAGCAATTCTGCTTTTAAGGTATCATGGATATAGGAGAATGTAACTGCATAAGTTGATTCCATTGATTTACGATAATCAAGGATATCGCAAATTAACGAGCTGATGCCTTTTTCTTCAAGTTTTTTTAGTTCATCAAATTTGTCCATTTGATGTTTAGAATAAATGCGTTTTGAAAAATTGAGAAGACATGACCTGGTAAGCAGGGCGTTGTCATCGATAATAGGAAGGAATTGACCTGAAATACAAAAAGCACCATTAATTTGGTCAGTCTTTGTTCTGCTGTCTTGAGTCATTTTACCTTTTTCATGACCCACACCATCATAAGCAGCTTTCAATAATTGAAAACGTCTTGGGTCAATATCATTGGAATATTCATCACACCAAACAATGCAATTTTTAGCTCGGGAAGCCTTTCTTGAAAGACCGACATGGGTACCTGATATAAGGTTGAAGGGTGGTTGATTGTGGAAAAAGAGGTTTGACAATGACCAGGCTAATTGACTTTTGCCTGATTGGACTTCACCGAACAAAAAAAGGTGTGGAAAGCATTTATACTTTTCATAAATCAGATCGCGGAAAACGGTAGCGATTGCGAAGGCAATACCGATCATTGCATTGTTTCCATAAACTTCTGTCATTAGAAGAGACCATTCCCCTAAGGTGCAGGGAGCCTGGTTGTACACAAAATACCGGTCATTTTGGTAATCATCATCATCATCCATGACATCGTTGTAAACTACAGAGAAGGCCGGAGAGAAGTAGTTCTTTTCCTTATGGGCTGTGATTCCAAAATCATTGACCGGTTGCCATGTTCCATTATAGATTCCATTGGCGAAAGCATAAAAGCCTTCTTTCCTCCAGCCCAATATACGGAGTTCATTGGCGATTGGAAAGTCATTGGAAATGAATTGAAGGATTTTTAAATAATGAGACTTAGTGCCTGACCATATGAAATTTCCTTCGGAATAAACATATGTCTGGAACTGTTCAACTGAAATAAAGTTTTTGGAAGGAATGTCAATAATTTTGGTGTGACCCTCTTCATTGGTTATCTCCACCAGTCGTTTGTTGTCAATTTTGGAATAGATATGAAAGAGTGGTTTTATTATAAAATTGGAGCCTTTTATTGGCATCCCTTCTTTGGAATGAAACCAATAGCAATTTTTGCGCACAAACCAGCCGGTACGATGAGAAGGATCGTCTTCATCTTCAACTAAGGTGGCTGCCTTGTCAAACTTTGGTTTTTTTGATTCATCGGATAGTTTTTTGAAAGTGTCCGTGAATATCTTTTTAGAAATCTTGAACTTCTTGGAAACATATTTGAAGAACAAATCAGCCGAAGCGGGATCCTTCAGCTCAATAAAGTTCTGGCAAATTATGGAAATTGCATCGGATTGAGCAAAGATATTGTCACTGGCTGCGTTGAGAAGGACTTCGGCTTCGGCACAAACTTTTTCTTTTTGGCCTGCATTTGTATCAAGGAGATCGATATTTTCATCCACGGAATATACTCCCCATATCATTAACACCAAGAGCCATTATTTCATCAACCAATTTTACTGTCTTTTCAAACTCTCCTGTTAATTTTAAATGAGTAAGTACGGAAATGTGCATGTTGATTTCTCTTTCGTGTGCCAGGGCTGCGCGTAGATAGAGATTTTCTTCTTTCATTGCATAATTTTCTTTTAGCACCCAATCAAGATTCTGCATGTAGTCCCACGCGAATTTCATTATATCACTGGTTTTTTTCCAGAATTTCCAGGATTCTGTTGCACCGGTTTTTAATTTCGATGTATCTAAAAGTGCATTGACTTCATGGATCCTGTCCATAAGCATACCGGGAGCGCCTTCAAATAAGGATCGTTGGACGTTGGCCATAATATGAATATCATAATTTAAGCAATTCTACATCAATAGCTTCGATAAGTGTTAATAATCTTAAAAGGTCTTTTCGCAATTTGACGACCTCTGCTTCAGGAAATAACCCTTCTGTTTCGATGAGTTGGTTAATAAATATGATATCTCTCAGAAAAGAATTTCTGATTAGGAATAAATCAGGTGTTGAAACATTGGAAAAGGTTTTCATTTTTGAAAAATTTTTTGTGAATAATATTTAGAAAAATGATAATTGGCAATGATCTGAGCGATTCTTTCGCGAAATTGAGTAGGAGAATAACAGGATGGACAAAATTCAGTATATAAGATATTTTCATCTGATATCCTGATAATGCTAATTAGGCTTGATTCTCGGAAAAAAATTACGTCAATTTCAGAAGTAAAATTAATACGGATATCATTGTTTGAAGTTTTGTAGAATTCCATTTATTTACGTTTTCCTATCAATAAATGTTTATTTTCAAGCTCTTGTTTTGCTTTAACAACATCAATTAGGTAATGGAGGTACTTGGCATCTTTATTAATGAGTGTGGATCCTGAGAGACCTTCTTTACATAATATTCTTAATCTTGCCGGAGAAATTGAAAGAAATTTGGCAGCTTCTGTCAATTTCATCATTCCTTTTTCAATTGTCAGGATAGAAAGCTGATGTTTGATTTCTTTGATTTCTTTGAGTAATGTTGCAAATTCTGTTTCTGACATTTTGTAGCTATAGTTTAAAATTCACTTGAACTTAATAATAACCCGCATTGCGGTTATCAACTCATTACCTGCCATTTTTAAGAGCAAAAAGCTTATTATATAGTTCTGGCATACAGCCATCTTCTATCAACTGTTCAGCAGACCTACAAGAACCCCATTCGTTATCAATAATTTCCTCATAATCAGCTATTGCAGTTAATATTTCATCTAATAAAACGGCAGGTAACAGCAAGTTAGCGTTATTGCCGAGTTCATTGGTTTTTAAAGTTTCGTTTTCCATATCTAAATTTGTTTAAGTTTGACAATTTTGTGTTTCAAAGTCGGCAACAAACGCCAACTTGCGGAACATTATGCGCAATATCTGAAATCTGTGAAGTGAATGATTGCCATCGGTTTATTTGATCTAAACTTAAACCAGTCGCAAAAATCATCAAAACTCAATCCGTCATTGGTTGCTATTTCCAA
>CAIWTA010000118.1 GCA_903915465.1 uncultured Bacteroidales bacterium
ACTCAAAAAGAGACTCGATCCGCTTCGTTTCATTCCTCAATTACACCTTATCCATGACATTTGCATTTTTGAAGTCAATACACCAAAATGGTAAGTGTCTGCATTTGGTATAACTGAAGCAAGATTGCCTGCAATAGTTTCTGGAGATTTGAAGCCGATTGGTATATATTTCCTGACTGGCCAGTTCAACTTAAAAAAATAGAAAAAAAATAGATTTATCGGTTTCCAAAAATCAGAGAGATGAAAAAGCAAAACAACAATTAAAAAAAAGAAGTGGAGGTCTTAAGAATTCGCTTGTAATAAGACAGAATATTAGCCCTGGAAATGAACCCTATGTACTTCCCCTGGTTAATAACGGGTATATTCCAGAGATCCGAGGTTTCAAACTTAACGATTGCCTCATCCATGCTTTCCTTGATATCAATGGTAACTACCGATTTTATGCTAAGTTCTTGCAATTTGAGTTCATCAAACAATTCATTTTTAAAAATAAGTTCCTTGAAATTTTCAAGTGGAATTATTCCAACAAAGTTCTGATCATTATCGACAATTGCGAAAACATTTCTTTTGCTGCGGGTGAAAGCATCTACAAGGATTCCAAATGTGTCATTTTGATTCAGCGCAATGAATTCAGTATCGACAACTTCATCCACCGGGATATGCTTGAGTATATTGCTGTATTTATCATCTACAGAATACTGACCTTTTGCAACCAGATTCTTCGTATAAATTGAATAGGGCTCAAAATAGCGGCTGATAAAAAAAGACAAAGCGGATACAATCATCAGTGGAACAAACAGAACATACCCTCCCGTAATCTCAGCGATAAGAAATATGGCTGTGAGTGGCGCATGGACCACCCCGCTCATTATTCCTGCCATCCCGACAGCAATAAAATTTACTATATGAAGGTTGCCAATTCCCAATGAATTAACTAAATAGGCAGTTCCAAATCCGGTAAGCCCTCCTGTAAATAGAGAAGGTGCGAAAATTCCTCCGTTGCCACCTGAGCCCAATGTAATTGAGGTGGCAACTATCTTTATCAGGATCATAGTGCATGTAAATAATATCAGTACATAAGGACTGGCAGTGAAATGTGAAAAAATACTGTTTTTCATAATTTCAAAATAATCCCCTTTAAGCAAAGTTTCAATGGTCCTGTATCCTTCCCCGAATAGGGGTGGAAAAATAAATATCAAAATTCCAAGTGTTATCCCGCCAAAGACGGCTTTAGGAATAAGTCGTTTTCGTTTTTCAAAATAACTTTCAATATTCAAGGTTGTGCGTGTCATGTAAACAGAGATGAAACCGCACAGAATCCCAAGTAAAATATAGAAAGGAATTGCGTCGAAGTACCAGTCGGTCGTGACAAGATAGAAAAGTTGCCCTTTTAACAAAAATTTTGATAAAATGGTTGCTGTTGCAGTCGAAATCAATAATGGGATGAAAAGCGGAATGGTTACATCAGCAAGTAAAACCTCAACCGCAAATATAACACCGGCAATCGGGCTGTTAAAGACTGCTGCTATGCCTGATGCCGCTCCACATGCCAGAAGAAGCGTTCTTTCTTTATTTCCGAACTTCAGGAAGGTCGCAATATTAGAACCGATAGCAGAACCTGTGATCACAATCGGAGCCTCAAGACCTGCCGATCCGCCAAAGCCTATGGTCAGACCACTTGTTAAGAGGTGTGAGTACATTTTGGATCCCTCGATTTTTCCCGACCGTCTTGCAATGGAAAAGATGATGCTTCCAAGCCCCTTCTCGAGTTTCCCTTTGAAGAATATTCTGATGACAAGCAGTGTTAACAAAATTCCAACTAAAGGGGAAAGTATATAAATTATGCTGGTATGCGACCATGATAGTAACAAGTCTGACATGGAATAAACAAAGCGAACAAAATGCTTTAGTACTACTGCAGCTAAAGCAGAGACAATCCCAATAGCGATACTCGCTAGTATCAGGTAAGTACGGTCCCCAAAGTACTTATCTTTGAGATAATCAAGCTTTTTGATTACTTTCTGAATAAACATCCTGATTTGTATATGGTTCCCAAATATAAACTTTCTTTTTAAATTTCCTTGTAAATCCAATATTTGTCACCACTGCCATCAAGATAGACTTCCAGTTTCTCAAGAACTCGTTCGATGCAAATATCACCGATGTAGAAAACCAGATCACTTTCTAAACCTTCGGTTTCATCAAGCGATTCGGCGTTCCGTCAAAAGACGGAACGTTTTTTTTATGGTTGTAAAGTACAAGCGAGAAATTAAAATGATGAACCTAATGAAGATCACGATTATGACACGACTTAAATTCTTTGATTTTTTCAGGAATAAATGTAAAGGGTGGTCAATTTTGTTTGAAGTTAGGCATTATGACAATTGCTATCTTTGTTCGAAAAATAGATCGAAACAAATGTTAGTGCAAAGCAATCTTAAGGTGATATTCAGGCCTATATTTAGAAGTCTTTTCTTTCTTTTTTTTCTTTTCGCGCTATCAACTGAAGCCAACGCTGTAAAAAAGGTAAAAACCATAGCAGTATTTTTTTCTATGGATGCCAATCTACCGGCGTACACGAACATGCTTGAGGGAATCCGGAGTTCATTGTCTGAAGGATCTGCAGAACCTTATAATTTGTTGACCGAGTATCTTGACATTGGCAGATCGAAAGATGAAGAGCATGCCAGGCACCTCGTAGAATTATATAATGAAAAGTTTCAGAACAACAAACCAGACCTGTTGATTACAGTTGGACCTTTTACCTATTCCCTATTGACAAAATTCGGACTTGAAGCCCTTAAAAACACACCATCCATCAACCTCGAATCCGACCCTTTGGTGGTAAATACCCCAGCTCCTTTACCGAACCCATATGGCATTTTTATCAATGTAAAGTTCAGAATCAGTGAAACGCTGAAACATGCATTTGAACTTTTCCCGAAGTATAGGGAGGTATATGTTATAACTGGCAATTCCAATACGGATTTTTACATTACCGGTTTGTTAAAAAAGAGTGCAGCAGATTTTAAATCGACACATCACTTCACCTTTATCAACGGAATTACCCTGGATTCCATGCTGCTGGTAGTAGGAAAGATCCCTGCGAAGAGCATCGTGATCATCCCGATGTACCTTGCAGATAAAAATAATGTTCCATATTCAACGCCGGAAGCGATCAGGATCATAGCTGAAAACTGCAATGCACCGGTCTTTCCCATTTTGGATAGTTTCCTCAAAACCAATGGAGGCATCGGTGGTTTTCTTTTCAGTTACATCTTTGCTGGCAAAGAGACAGGAAGAATTGCAAGGGAAATATTCGACGGCAAGCCTCTTAGGGATATTATTGTGAATAAGGAAAGTTTTTACCAGTACATGTATGACTGGAAGCAATTAAAAAAATGGCATCTCCTTGATTCAAAATCCATACCCTCAGAAAGTCTGGTTTTTAATAGAGAATACGGCTTTTTTGCGGAGTATAAATGGTACATCCTGGCCGGTATTTTATTCATGATCCTGGAAACATTCCTGATGGCCTATTTAATTAAGCTGATTATCCGCCAGAAAGCAATTGGAAAACAAAAGTCTGAAGCAGAAGAGCTTTACCGGATGCTTGTCAGGGAGGAACGGATGATGAGGATGGTTGAACTTACAGCATCCCTTTCACATGAGCTCAATCAGCCATTGACGGCAATCTTATACAGTGCGCAGGCAGGCGACCGATTTCTCGAATCGGGCAAATTGGATTACAACCAGGCGAAAGAAATATTCAGAAACATTATTGAAGACGATAAACGGGCTGCAGCTCTTATCAGCAGTGTGAAAAGTTTGATGAAACTGGAAAACAGAACAAAGGAAAATGTGAACATCTCTTCCCTGATCCATGAGACCCTATATATTTTTCATTCGGAAGCAATAAAACAAAACATAGAAGTCAACCATGAACAAGTTAATATGCCCGTATTCATTTTCGGCGATAAAATTCAGATACAGCAGGTTATTTTGAATTTTTTGTTCAATGCATCGCTTTCAATGGAAATTAAGGATCCCGGACACAGGCTCCTGGTAATAAGTCAAAAGTTATCGAAGGGCAAAGTAATCGTTTCAGTTCGTGATTCCGGCCCAGGAATTGACGATGCGGTGAAGGATAAGCTTTTTAAAGCCTTTGTCACTACCCGGAGCAGTGGATTTGGGATAGGACTGGCCGTCAGCAGGTCAATTATTGAAAAACACAATGGAACAATATGGGCCGAAAATCATCCGGAGGGAGGTGCTGAGTTTTCCTTCAGTTTAGAGACAATCAATCATGCATAAAACAGAAGAGATTATTTTCCTTATTGATGATGATCCTTCGATCAGGAGATCAATAACCCTTTTCCTGACTGCAGCAAACTATCATGTTGAAACCTATTGCAGTTCAGAAGAGTACCTGGCCAGGGATCGTTTTGAAGGAACTGGGTGCATCCTTCTGGATATGAACCTTGATGGGAAGAGCGGGTTCGATCTGCAAAATGAATTGATATCACAGGATTCACTGCTTCCAATCATTTTTATTACCGGGTTTGGCAACATCCCCATGAGTGTGCAGGCATTGAAGCAAGGGGCAATCAACTTTCTTGAGAAACCATTCAACGACGAGGAACTGCTGCGGTCTATTTCGGAGGCGTTGACACTAAGTCGAAAATTGATCGCAGAGCATGAGGAAATAGACAAGGCTAGGAATCTAATCAGTAGGCTTTCACCAAGAGAAAATGAGATATTAAAATACCTGCTTACCGGCATGTTAAACAAGCAAATTGCTGGTGAACTCGATATTGCAGAGAATACTGTTAAAAATCACAGGCAAAGCATCTGTGAAAAACTTGAAGTTAAATCCGTGCCTGAAATTCTTCGCATTGCAGACAAAGCTGCAATCATTCATTCAATAGTAAAAGATTGATTTTCCCTCATTCCTTCCTATTTACATCAGCATCACAGTAGTAGTAAAGTACTATTGACCAAGGATAAACTGGGAGTTACATTTGCCCGTTGGATTTCGGATATTATTCCACAGCTCTATTTACTAAATCCGGAGGGAAAGATGGTGTATCTTGTTGATGATGATAAGTCTGTCAGGCGCGCATTTGAGCTGTTTCTCAAATCTGCAGGACTTGAGTACCTATCATTCGAAAGTGCAAATGATTTTCTGGAAGTATTTCAACAGGGCTCGCAGGATACCCTTGTGCTTGATCTTAATTTACCGGGTATGAGTGGTTGTGATCTCCTTACGGAACTTGACCGGCAGGGTATTCACATGCCCGTAATCGTGGTAACCGCATTTGATGACGTAACCAGCCAGGAAAAATGCCGGCAATATGGTGTAAAAGCCCACTTGAGAAAACCTGTGGATGGTGAAACCCTGATAGATATTATTCAATACAATGCCAATAAATTATCATTATAAACTTAAATTATTAACAAATTGAAATTTAAACTATGAAAAAGTACATGTTGATCATCACCGCTTTATTTTTGGCTTCATTTGCCTGGTCACAATCAAACAAAGAAGAGATTGACCTGGTTCAGGCTGCTTTCGGAATGGATAAAAAAGCCGCTGTCGCTGATTTTGTTAAACCATCCGCATTACAGAAAGATGCGTTCTGGAAATTGTATGACGAATATGAGACGCAACGAAAGGAATTGGGTAAACAGAGAATTGAACTGCTGAAACAATATGCTGACCATTACCTTGACATGACCAGTGCACAGGCAGATGCATGGACGACTAAAGTCATTGCGCTTCAGAAAAAAACCGATAACCTGATCGTCACTTACTATGGAAAGATTAAACTGGTTTCAAACGCCATTGTCGCTACTCAGTTTTATCAGATTGAATACTTCATCCTCACAGGAATTAGGATGAAATTACTCCAAAATGTCCCTTTCGTACAGAATAAACCATAACCCATTTCAGAGTATTAAACTTATTATTCTTTTAATCAGTAACGGTATGAAAAGAACAATTTTTATTCTTACAGCCTTGATTTGCGTGCCATTTATGATCAACGCTCAGAGGGTTGAAGTCACTCCATTTGGAGGTTATGTATTTGGTGGTACAATGCAAGGCAATACTGCAAATGCACACATCAATGATAATGCCCAATACGGAGGTATGATCAGCATTGCGGTAAGCCGGGTTGTGGATTTTGACCTGCTCTATAACAGGTCGGATACGAAAGCCCAATTAAACTACTTCAGCGTTGCCGGTGAAATACCAGTATCCAAGGATATACCAATCAGCATCAATTATATGCATATCGGATTTACAAAAAATTTCAGGGTCAATCCTGCAGTTTCACCATTCATCGGATTCAACATGGGCGCCTGTTTATTCTACCCCAAAGAGACCTATTCTGATTCGTGGTTTTTCTCCATGGGAATCAATGCCGGGGCAAAAGTTTATTTCAGTAAAAGAGTCGGACTTCGTTTGCAGGCACAGGGCCTGATGCCCATCCAGGGAGCCGCTTTCGCCATGTTTGCAGGGTCCGGGGGATCGGGTGGCAGTGTTTCTGTTTACTCCACGTTGTTCCAGTTCGGTTTTACCGGCGGCCTGATTTTCCGGTTGGGACACATTCAGTAACCCATGACAGATCAGAAACAATCTTAAAATCTACAAATAATAAATATCCATTATGATGAAAACCAAACTATTGACCATTCTCGGAATGGGAATCATCGCGCTGACTTCCTGTACCAAATACCCACCCTCCTCAGGTCGTGTGACCCAGGACCTGGTTGTTTATACACAGTATGATGTTACCATTAATTTCAGCGATTACAAGACCTTTTCTATGCCAAACACAGTCGTATATATCAATGGAAAAGACACCTCAACACTGAATAATGCAAATTCAACGGTTTTGTTAAACAGGATCGCAGCGGACATGAAAACCCGTGGGTTTGAACAAATAGCAAATACCGCCAAACCTGATCTCGGCGTCAACGTAACTGCCATCAAAACCACCACCACTACGGTTTACTCTCCAGGCTGGTATTACGGATACCCTGGCTATTATCCCTGGGGCTATCCAAGTTATGGTTATCCATACTATCCCACCTATGTAACCTCTTACTCTGCGGGATCGGTCATCATTGACCTGGTCGATTTAAAAACGGTCGTAAACAACACCGTCATGGTGAGATGGAATGCATTTATCAGGGGTTTAATGACAAACCTCCATACACAGGCTGATATCACCAATAGTGTTGACCAGGCTTTTACACAGACACCTGCTTTAAAAACCACCCCGTAACGGAAATCAATCATACATCATATAAATAGACGACAAAATGAAAAAAATATTCTTACTCCTTATGATTTTCGGGTTGATGCACAGGTTGGTGCAAAGCCAGGATAAGCCTGCTTCGATGGGCTTTATTCCAAGTTCATACTACACCTTTTCATGGAATACAACCTTCACGATGGGCGACTTCAATAAATGGGTGGGGAATGCAAGTCCTGCCGGGTTTGACCTTGGAGGCCGTTATTTTATTAAAGGCGGCCTTGTAGCGGGTTTTAACATGTCATGGCAGCGTGTATCCCAGATCTATACAAATGAAACCTATTCATTGCCTGCGACAGGGCAGGCCATCACTGCAACCAACTATCGTTTTACCTGGATGGTTCCATTCCAGGCAGTTATTGCGTACCACCTCATGCCGGATAAAATGGTTTCTCCCTATATCGGGCTTGGAATTGGCGGAGATTACATGGAGCATCACCTGTTGGTTGAGGAATATGATATTTACAAGACCCGTTGGGATTTTTCCCTGACCCCGGAAATCGGAGCGTTGATTAAATTAGGCTACTATTCACAATGGGGAGCACTTGTAGCATTCAACTACAAATGGACCACCAACCAGATCGATTTGTACAAAGACAAATCATCGAAAAATTTGCAAATGCTGAATCTTAAAGTTGGCATAACCTATATTATCCGTTAACAGGGATTTTAATCAGGAAAGACACGATTTTTTTCTGATATTTCACTAATAAGTTTCCCATGATAATGGGACCCTTTTTATTAACCTTAAAATCAAAATCAGTATGAAAAAAACCGGACTATTTTTAACAATGGCTGTATGTTTCCTATTGGGCGCCTTTTTGGTTCCCCAGGTGGCCAGCGCACAGAAAAAGCCGAACATCATCATTATCTGGGGGGATGATATCGGTCAAAGCAATATCAGTGCCTATTCTCATGGGATGATGGGATACCAGACTCCCAATATCGACAAGGTTTCCAAGGCCGGTGTAACATTCACCGACTATTATGCAGAGCAAAGTTGCACAGCCGGCCGTTGTTCGTTCATCACGGGTCAGTGTGGTTTGCGAACTGGTATGACCAAGGTTGGAATGCCAGGTGCAGACCTGGGTCTTCAGAAGGAAGATGCCACAATTGCCGAACTGCTGAAAGGACAGGGTTATGCAACCGGTCAATTCGGTAAAAACCACTTGGGCGACCGCGATGAGTTTCTGCCAACCATGCATGGTTTCGATGAGTTTTACGGGAACCTGTATCACCTGAATGCTGAAGAAGAACCTGAATTAAGGGATTATCCGACTGAAAAGGATTTTCCTGGTTTCAGGGAGAAGTTTGGTCCGCGAGGCGTATTGCATTGCTGGGCAAATGCGGATGGAACACAGAAAATTGAAAATACCGGCCCGCTCACCAAGAAGCGTATGGAAACTATTGACGATGAGATCGCAAAAATGAGCGCCGATTACCTGGAAAAACAGGTCAAGGCAGGTAAACCCGTTTTTCTGTGGGTAAACTTTACACACATGCACTTCCGTACCCATGCCAAACCTGAAAGCCAGGGTCAGTCGGGCCGCTGGCAAAGCGAATATCACGATGCCATGATCGATCACGATAAAAATGTGGGAACCGTCCTGGATATGATTGAAAAGCTGGGCATTTCCGACAATACCATCATCATGTACAGCACCGATAATGGACCGCACGAAAACAGCTGGCCCGATGCCGGAACAACCCCTTTCCGCAGCGAAAAGAACACAAACTGGGAAGGTGCTTACCGGGTGCCTGCCATGATCTGTTGGCCCGGGCATATTAAAGCCGGAACATGGTCGAATGACATTATCTCGCACCTCGACATGCTTCCCACTTTCCTTGCCGCTGCAGGCGTCCCTGACGTTAAGGAAAAATTGCTGACCGGTTATGAAGCAGCTGGTAAAACGTTTAAGGTCCACCTTGACGGGTATAATATGCTCCCGTTGCTTACCGGTCAAACAACCAAAGATCCCCGCGAAGAATTCTTTTATATCAATGACGATGCGCAATTGGTTGCAATCCGATATGATAACTGGAAAATGGTATTCATGGAGCAGCGAGCAAAAGGAACGATGGAAATTTGGGCTGAGCCATTTGTCACGCTTCGGGCTCCAAAGATATTCAACCTTCGTACCGACCCCTATGAGGTGGCGGATGTCACATCGAACTCCTACTGGGACTGGATTTTTGACCATGGATTTATCTATGTACCGGCACAGGCTGTTGTTGGAAAGTTTTTAATGTCGTTCAAAGATTTTCCACCCAGGCAGAAACCCGGATCTTTTAATCTGGATGAAGTCCTGAGGAAAATGCAGGAAAGCCACGGAAGCAAATAACAGGATTTTAGACTCACTTGACCAACGGTCACTATACAGTGGCCGTTGGTTTTTTAAATTACATACAAAAATCGAAATTATGAAAAAAGTGAAATTATTATTTGTACTGGCATTGTTTGCTGGATTTACTTCTGGATTTGCCCAGGCTGATATGAAGGAAACCATTGGAATGATCAAGAAGAACCTGACAGATAGTAAGGAGAAAATCAAGAAATATGAATGGATCGAAACCACGACAACTTTCTTGAACGGGGAGCAGAAATCAATGAAACAAAATCAGTGCTATTATGGAGTGGATGAAACACTAACAAAGGTTGCAACCGGGAATACTACACCAGCCAATACTCCAGGTGGTTTGCGCGGAAAGATTATCGCCAATAAGAAAGAGGAAATGGGGGAATATATCAAAGCTGCCATTGCCAAAATTCAGACCTACCTGCCACCAAGTGCCGAGAAACTTGATCAGATCTATGGTGCCGGAAAAACTTCCATACAGGTGCTTGACCCGGGAAAGAAATTCAAACTCAGTTTCCCCGGCTACAATGAACCGAGCGACCTGCTTGCCATTTCAATCGACAAAGCAAATCAAAAGATCATGGCGGTGGATGTCACCACTTCAGTGGACGATCCTTCACAGAAGGTGCTCTTTAACATCACATATAGCAATCTTCCGGACGGGACACAGTATGCCAGCAGCACAACACTTGATGCAAAGGCTAAAAACCTGAAGATCGTCATTGAAAATTCTGGTTATAAAAATGCGGCTGGAAAATAACGAATAAATTTTCAGTTGTTTTCACCTGATAGACAATCGTTTCATGAGTACATTTACAGAAAAGGTAAAACACGAGTTAAGAGAGTTATTGCCTGTAATGATATTCTTTATCATATCCTTTGAACTGCTCGCCCTCACGGAAGCGCTTATCCTGAAACAATATGGCATCAGCACAGAAGCATTTATTACCGGGATCATTATGGCACTGGTTGTTGCAAAAGTTGTTGTTATTATGGATCATTTCCCGATAGTTAATCGCTTTCCTGAAAAACCTCTTGCTTATAACATTGCGTGGAAAACGGTCATCTACTTTCTTGCTTCATTCCTGTTTAGATATGTCGAACATCTTGTGCACTTCTGGCGCCAGACGGGAAATTTTGGAGAGGCTAACATAAAAATGACTCATGAGATTGTATGGCCACATTTTTGGGGAATTCAAATATGGCAGCTTATTCTCCTTTTGGGTTACTGCATTTTCCATGAATGTGTCAGAATAGTAGGCAGAGAAAAGGTCGTTAACATTTTCTTCTATAGTATTCCCGGGCAAAACAAAAAAGAATAAAGCTGACCAAAAAGTTATTATGGCAAAGACCTAAATGTTCAAGCAAATAGGGCAATAGCATTATAATGACTAATAGGCATATATTCTATTATGTCTGGACCAGTCTGGATTTATGTCATCAGTTATTCAGGAGACAAATGTCATCTTTGACTTGATAACCTCTTTTTCGAGAATTATTCGTTTTCGGAAGGCGGCCCGTTTCACATTCACTGGTAAAGATGCGCTTGTCTGATAAACAGGGGAAGTTAGTCCTTGTGGTTTTGTGCATAACCTGGTTGCCCTTCGTGGTTATCACTTTCATTGAAGTAACGTTATGCTCCGATATTCTGGTCTCATTCATTATTTAACCTCAAAAGTTACCTGGTATGAAAAACATCACCATTCTTATTGTCCTTGCTATGGTGATACAGTCATTCGTCCTTATTGCGCAGGAAAAACAGAAAGCCTTTCAACAGGACGATGTTTTCAGTGTGTTCGTAAAAAAAGAGAAAAGGAAAATCAGTGACAGTTTGAATGCGCTGCCGATTGTACTTTACAAACCCTATCTTGCAGTAACTCCATTTATTGGCTATAATCCTGCCTATGGAATGCTTGTCGGGATTGCTACAAGCATTGGAATGTTCCTTGGAAGTCCTGTAAATACTACGATTTCTTCTGCATGCGTGGGGTTAAACATTACAACGAAGGATCAGATCATTATTACTGCAAGAACCAATGTGATCACTAGTGGATCCCGTTTTATTCTGCGCGGTGATTGGAGATATCTTATCTTTTCGCAACCAACCTATGGTTTAGGCACCGGTATAAAAATGCATACAAACCGGGGGATTGTCTTTGACAACGGGGGAGAGACAGCTTCATTTCCACCTGAAGCACAACCGTTGAACTATAATTACATCAGGCTTTATGAAACATTTTTTATCAATCTCACAAAACAAATATATTTCGGCATCGGCTATTGCCTGGATGATTACACAAAAATTGTCGACCACAAATTAACCCTGGATACGATACCTCGCATAATCGCTAGCCATTATAAATACAGCACTGAACACGGATTTAACCCGGAAAAGTACACTGTTTCGGGCCTTAGCATTGAGTTGCTCCTCGACAGCCGGGATAATTCCATCCGGCCAGTTAAAGGATTTTTTGCGAATATCGGTTTACGGCCAAATCTTACTTTTTTGGGAAGCACAAAAAGTAGTTGGATGTTAAATACGGAATTCAGAACCTATGTCAGTGTTTCAAAACGTCGTCCCGAACATCTGATCGGGTTCTGGTACCTTGGTCAATTCACCGAAAAGGGTAAAGTCCCTTACCTGGGATTACCTGCAATAACGTGGGACATGTACAATCGTGCAGGGAGAGGGTATGTGCAGGGCAGTATCCGCGGGGTAAACTTCCTTTATGGCGAAACAGAATACAGGTTTCCAATCAGTCGGTATACCGGGATATTGGGGGGCGTATTATTTGTCAATGTGACCACCGCCAGTTCTGATGATAATACACGTAAACTATTCCAATATTTTGATCCGGCCATGGGGGCAGGTTTACGGATTATGTTCAATAGGAAAACTCTGTCCAACCTTTGCATTGATGCTGGGTTTGGCGCCGATGGCACTATAGGTATCTATTTTAACCTGAATGAGGCCTTTTAAAATTAATTCTAACCCGTATGAAAACGATCAGGAAAATTGTTTTAGTTGCCATACTAGCTATTCCTCTCTTTCTTTCAGCTCAGAAATCAGATTCGGTTCCGGTTTTCAAACAACCTATCCATAAAAATGTTATCAAATTCAATCCCACACCCATGTTGTTATGGAGCTCTAAGAATATCACTTTCAGCTATGAACGGATACTGAACCCGCAACAATCCATAGCTCTTACACTTGGCTACCTTGAATTTCCAAGTCTTTTTAAAGATACTATCGGCAGCCTTGTATCCATAACCAGCCGTGAAAAATATGGGATCAATATAGCATTCGAGTACCGGTTTTACCTTCTAAAAAGAAATTCCCGTCAGATCCCTGATGGAGTTTATCTTGCTCCATTTGCCAGCTATTACGGATATCACTTTAAAAACAATCTTGATGTTCGCTACACATCAATTGACAGTGCCGGGTCGATCAAAGGAAATTTTTATATTTTCAATCTTGGAGTTGAGTTGGGTTACCAGTTTGTTTTTTGGAAAAGGCTAACCCTTGATTTAGTTCTTATGGGGCCTTCAATCAGTTATTATGGAGGTGCTGTTGATATTACAGGGAATATTAACGCTGAGCAATTACAAGAGATCCGGGCAGATTTATACAATAAATTAAAAGAAAAATACCCGATGATCGGAGATTTTGTTGTCAACAAATCCTTCAAACAGAATGGGAAACTCGATTTATTCAGTATTGGGTTCCGTTATCTGGTACAAATAGGATTTCATTTCTAACTCATAAATTCCAATCCAAGTTCAACCAAATGAAAATTTTAACAATGAAAATGCATCGGGTCGGTTTTTTTGCAATGCTAGCGATCTGCATTGCTATTCTATTTCCGGATATTTCAAGAGGACAGGATGCCAATGACGTTGATGCACCTTCGTCTGACATGAGGAAAAATGTCGCACCGGTAAAAGTTGATGGTGTTGTACTGTTTTACATCAGCGGTACTGCCTCATCTCCGGCTGAACAGCGGGCTGTCACCATCAGCAACAGAATTGAGAAGGTGGCTGACAATCCCTACATTTCAGCAAATTCGCTGAAGATCATTACTGAGGAAGACCGCCTCAAAATCTATGTGGGCAATGAGTTTCTTTTGAATGTTTATGATGCTGATGCCAAAGCAGAAGGATTGAACCGCGCTGTGTTTGGCGAAGTAATTCATAAAAAGATAACTGCATCCATAAATACGTACAGACATGAAAGAAGCCGGTCTGCCCTGGTAGAAAAATCGCTCTATGCCCTTTTCGCAGCAGTGCTTATGGCCGGTATTTTGCTTGTGCTTTTGTGGCTGATCAGGCGAATCAATATTGCTCTGCAGAACCAGATCAAAACAAGAATTGATACCCTGGAAAATAAATCCTTTAATCTGATCCGTTCAAATCAGCTCTGGAAAGCTATACAGATTTTCTTTCAAACCATAAAAATAATCACCGTAATTATAGTCATTGCCTTGTTTCTGCAGTATATCCTGGGACTCTTTCCCTGGACAAACAGCATCGCGGCTTACACACTGGAATTATTCCTGCATCCCATTCTATCAGCCGGAAAAGGATTCATTGCTTTTTTGCCCAGCCTTGCTTTTCTGATCGTCATTTTCTTCGTTACACGGTACCTGCTCAAACTGATCAAACTGCTTTTTACAGGTTTATCTCAGGGCGGAATGGAGATTAAGAACTTTGATCCCGAATGGGCAATGCCGACCTATAAGATCCTGCGGATTTTTGTAATTGCTTTTGCAGTTATCATTGCCTATCCGTACATCCCGGGATCTGATTCCAGCGCATTTAAAGGTGTTTCGGTATTTCTTGGCGTGTTGTTTTCCCTGGGATCATCCTCCTTCATCGGGAATGTGATTGCCGGTTATTCGATGACTTACCGTAGGGCGTTCAAAAAAGGAGATCGTATCCAGGTGGATGAACAAGTTGGTTTTGTTGAAGAACAAAAATTGCTGATCACGCGGTTGCGTTCGCATAAAAATGAGGAGATCGTGATTCCGAATTCCGTATTACTGAACAGCAACATCATTAACTTCAGCTCAAAAGCCAGGAAGGATGGCTTGATCCTTCATACTTCAGTCGGAATTGGTTACGAAACCCCGTGGCGCCAGGTGGATGCCATGCTAATACTGGCAGCTGACCGCACAAACGGGCTACTCAAACAACCGTCACCTTTTGTCCTTAAAAAATCATTGGGAGATTTTGCTGTTACATACGAGATCAATGCTTATTGCAATGATGCCGCGAACGTGAACAAGTATTACAATGACATGCATCAGAATATCCTGGATGTCTTTAATGAAAACAATGTCCAGATCATGACCCCAGCTTATGAAGGAGACCCTGAAACACCTAAAGTAGTACCGAGGGATCAATGGGATGCAACGTTGGCAAGTGATGCATGATAGTCAGCAGCAAACACGGAATTGTGAATTAGCCCAAAATAACATTCATCCGGTCGGACAGATTATCTTCTTTTGGCAAAATCATTAACCAGGTCCTGGACCTGTTTCTCGTAAGGGTAACAGGTTTTCAGTTTCTCAAGATAAGCGGCAGCCCCGATCCTGTTGTTCTGTTTTGTCTGAGACACGAACAAAGCATAAAGCAGATCAAAGTTACAGGGATCAATCCTGAGTCCTTTCATAAAGGCTGTTTCACATTTCTCATTCTGGTTAATCATCTGGTAAAGTAATCCAAGGTTATAGTAAACCCTCGGATTGCAGTTGACTTTTGTTGATGCAGTTTCAAGCAGGGAAATCGCTTCACTGTATCTTTTTTGCTCGCCATAGAGCAATGCCAGGTAATAAAAGCCTTCCTGTGTTTCAGGATGATTTTTGATCAGATCCAGGAAGAGTTTCTCTGCAGGCCCGGTCTTCCCTTCCTTATAATAAAGGATGGCAAGGTTAACTTTACCAGGATAAAAAAGGTTATCGATGGTTATCGCTTCCAGGTAATTCGCTTCAGCTTTGGTGTAATCATTCATTTTGGCATAATAATTCCCCAGGTTGTATCTCCCGGTGGGAAAATCTGCGACATACTCCTGTGCATTCCTGTACTCATCAAGCGCCTTGCGGAACAATGAATACTGAATTTCGTTGAATGCATCATTCCTGTATGTCGAGAGCCTGTATGCAGCTTCCATGCGAACCGCCCTGATCGGATCATTCAGCAGAGGTGCAAGAACACGCATCAGACCTGCAGAATCAGACATCATGTAATTCTCTGCGGCTGTATGCCGTAACAATGGATCCGGATCGCTAAGTGCCTTTCTAACTGCCTCCTGGGCATTGGCGCTTGGGTAGCCCGACAGGTAACCAATAGCAGTTGCCCTTATAATCTCCGGGTAGAGATTGCTGTTGATGATCTTCAGCAGTCCCGAATCGGCATTCGTTTTGCCTTCGGCAGCTTCAGCAAGGACGGTGCCATAGTGAGGTTTTCTCCGCTCGCCATACCATTTGTTGATGAACCCGGCTGCCCATTGGTTTGTCTTATCATCATGACAATTATTACATGCATTGGGTGTTCCAAGTTGGATGGAAAGGTCCGGTCTCGGGATCCGCATGCTATGGTCGTACCGCCTGTCAACACCCATGTAATAGCGGCCGGGCATGTGACAATCCCTGCAAAGATTTCCATCACCCGGGCCAAGTTTTCTGCCTGATTTGTCAACGAAAGATGTACCTGTCTCGCCTTTCGATTTATGCCTGTGATGATTGAATGTGTTGTATTCATCAGCCCGGTGACACTGCGTACACAATGCGTTTCCTTCAAATTTCCGCTTCAGGCTGTGCGGATCGTGACAGTCGCCGCAACGCACATCCTTCATATACATCTTGCTTTGAGTAAAAGAACCATACTCATAATCCTCATCCTTGAACTGCCCGTCGATGTTATATGCCGGCCTGGTGGGAAGCTGCGGAATGGCAAAGTTCAGGAATTCCATGTGAGAATGATCGTACGCACTCATTGAGCTTCTCCTCGCATGACAAGGCGCACACGATTCAACATACTGGCGCGAGGTTACCTTGCTTGTCTTTACGATCAGCCCAGTATTGTTGTCCTGCGGTCGCGCCAGCTCCGGCAGCCTGGCCCATTCGATGTGTGCCGAACCTGGCCCGTGACAAGCTTCACAATTCACATTGATATCATTCCATGTTGTATGATACGATTTCGTATTCAGATCGAAGTTTTTCTGCAAGTTGGTGGAATGACATTCAGCACACATGCTGTTCCAGTTTTGTGCCTGGTTGGTCCAGTAAAGCCAGGTATCCGGTTTCAGATCCTCGGGTTTGTAAACCATGGCTGCCATTTGAAACCATCTTTTTTCAATCGTATTCCAAGCGATAGGCAGGCATTGATACTTCCCGTTTTCAAAAGGGATCAGGTATTGCTGAAGGGGGCGGATGCCAAATGTATATGTGATCTGAAACTCCTTCATGATGCCGCCCGGCCCTTCAGTGTAGACATAGAACTTTCCAGATCGCTTGTAGAACTTTGAGATTTTCCCGTTGAAGGTAAATTCAGCATTATTAAAATTCCCTTTTACTGAAGTATCTGATGCAACTGCCATAGCACTGTCATGATCTGACCCCTTCCACAACCTGCATTCCTTCTGGTGGCATTCGATACAAGCTTTGCCCCCGGTGAAAACTGAGGCAGGCTGTTGATGAGAACCTGAATTCCTGTTCAGTAAAAGTGAAAGCGGGATCGTAAGCACGATTACCAGTGTGGCTATAAGTCCGGTATTCTTCCAGTATCTCTGATTCATGGTCATCGTGCGTAGGCGAGTTGATCTTTCCGGAATGTGTTCCGTTCTTTCAGTGTATTGATATCCACTATTACGATCCCGTTCTCGATCATGCAGGGATAGTAATTCAGGGCCCTTGCAGCGGGAGGATTCAGCACTTCACCATTGATGTCAAAAGCAGAAGAGTGACATGGACAGATGAACCTTTTTTTGTTTTTTTCCCACGAGATCGCGCAACCTAAGTGGGTGCATCTTAAGGAAAGTGCAATAAATCCGCCATCCTGCTGCCGGGCCAGGTAGAATCTTCCGCCCATAAAGGCAGTTACAGAATTCAGTGCAAATGAATCAACCCGGCCAGCTTCAAACAATTGTTTTGAATCAGATGTAGTTTTTGATTTACCGGAAAAGATAAACCCTGTGATGACACCGATTGATTCAAGCGCAGCAAAAATACCAAGCCCTTTCCACGCATAACTGAAAAAATCCCGGCGGCTGATGTTGGCAGGCTGATCTTTCTCAGTGTTATTTTGTTTTTCTATTTTTTGTTGATCTGACATTAAAAATTATTCTGATAAAGAACACAAGTTCAGGTTTACTTTTTCATCTGGATTTCAAAGGATTCAATCATATTTCCCACGGCATAGTCAGCTCCATGTCTTTCCCCCTGAAGAAAATTCCCACAAGACTAAGAACAACAAATGCCACTACAATAAAAACAAAGATCACCTGCACCAGCTCTGCTTTTGTCAGTGAAAGATGTTTTATGTATAACCAGTAATAAGCTGCCATGAACAGCATCAGGATCACAAGCGGTATGATTCCGTTGCTGATGAGTGCCGGCATTTTTGGCATCAGGATCTCAAAATTGATTAAATATTGGTTGAACAGGATCCCAGCTATTGTAATACCTGCAGCAAACATTGCTGTTGATTTAACTGAACGTCTCCCCTTTTCCGAAATAAACCAGTTACCCATTTCCTTCCCGTCATAATCCAGAAAAGGAATCCAGGCCAGAAAAACCATGACTCCAAGAGGAATAATGAATGCTGCAAAGAACGGGTGAAAATGCATCAGCAATTCCTGGATACCAGCAAAATACCAGGGTGCTTTAGTAGGGTTCATGCTGAATGCCGGGTTTGCCTTTTCGTGCAACGGTGCATTGAAAAAGGTGGCGAATACAAGGACCGTGGCAACAAGCACCAGGGCCACGATAAATTCCCTATAGACCAGATTGGGTATCACTGGAACTTTTTCAGCATTCTCATCTTCGTCAAAAATTAAAACACCTCCTGCCTTGCGGACCCTCCAGAAATGATAAATAACAAGGATCAGCAGCAGGAAAGGGAGCACAGCCGTGTGAAAGGTATAAAAGGTCTGAAGCGTTCCGCCATTCACTTCTTTGCCCCCGGTGATCAATACGCGGAGACCATCACCGAACAAAGGGATATAACTTAAAATTGATGTTCCTACCGTAATTGCCCAATAAGCAAGCTGGTCCCAGGGAAGAAGATATCCTGTGAAATTGGAAAAAACAATGAGCACCAGGAGGATCAGGCCGAAAAGCCAGTTGATCTTTCGTTTGTTCCTGTACGCACCGGTAAAGAATACCCGGAGAAGATGCAGGAATGCGATCAGAAGCAGGAATACTCCGCTCCAGTGATGAATGTTCCGAGTCAGTTGTCCGAACAAAACTTCGTTCTTCAGGAAGAGGATTGAATTGTAAGCCTCAGCAGGGGATGGGACGTAGTAGAATCGCAGCAGAATACCCGTAATTATCTGAATCACAACCAGCAGAGCTGCCATACCCCCCAATCCAAAAGTACGATTAAATCGCAATGCAGTTCCGTTGACCTTTGCCGGATGGAGATGGAGAAAAATATTGCGCATTCGACCAGATAGTTAAAATCAATCAAGATTGTGGCTGACCAAAATTAGAGAAATTTGTGTACGATACAAATTTCTCAGGTCAAATCACTAATAAATCCAAATAATTTAAAGGAAGCAAAATTTGTTTCGACATCGATCCTACAATAAATCCTTGCTGTAATAATGCTGTTAGTTACTAAAACTATAATTGGTGTATTACAGGGGATCAAATCAAAAAATGTTTTGGGTACTTTTTTGGGTACCCAAAAAACAAAAACCCACGTTTGACGTGGGTTTTGCATGTGTATTCGTACCCGGGGCGGGACTTGAACCCGCACGCTCGTGAGAGCACAGGATTTTAAGTCCTGCGTGTCTACCAATTCCACCACCTGGGCGAAGTGGGTGTGAAAAAAACCCTCTTCAGAGGGTTTCAATTTTGGAGCGAAAGACGGGATTCGGACCCGCGACCCTAACCTTGGCAAGGTTATGCTCTACCAGCTGAGCTACTTTCGCATTTTGAATTTCAGGACTGCAAATTTATCAATTTTTTCAAAAAAATCATACTTTATTTTACTTTCCTAGTAATTTTTTAATCTCGTTCAGCTTCATCAAGGCTTCCACGGGCGTCAGCGTATTGATATCAGTGTTCAGAATGTCCTCCTTGATCTGTTGTAACAGAGGATCATTCAACTGAATAAAACTAAGCTGGTACCCTGAAGTGGTACTGCGGATCCCTGAAGCTTTCCCTTTCGAATCAGAACCCGCCGATTCCCTGCCGGTACCTTTTAAACTCCCCAGTTCTTCTGCTTTGTGCGATTTCTCAAGCTGTTTCAACAGGTCGTTGGCGCGATCAATGACAGTAAGAGGCATTCCAGCCATCTTTGCTACATGGATTCCGAAACTGTGTTCACTTCCTCCTGGTAACAGTTTCCTGAGAAAAATTACTTTGTTATGAATTTCTTTTACTGAAATATGATAATTCCGTATCCTTGGGAATAAGTTCGACATCTCAATCAATTCATGATAATGTGTTGCAAACAGAACCTTTGCCCTAAACATCGGGTGTTCATGAATATATTCAGCAATGGCCCAGGCTATGCTGATCCCGTCATAAGTGCTTGTTCCACGCCCGATCTCATCCAGCAGAATCAGGCTCCGGCTGGAAATGTTATTCAGGATGCTGGCCGTTTCATTCATCTCTACCATAAAAGTAGATTCCCCGGAAGAAATATTATCTGAGGCCCCTACCCTTGTGAAAATTTTATCAGTAATACCAAGGTTTGCAGATTCGGCTGGTACAAAACTTCCCATCTGTGCCATCAAGACGATCAATGCCGTTTGTCGCAATAAAGCTGATTTTCCCGACATATTGGGACCGGTTATGATCAGTATCTGCTGACCTTTATCGTCCAGCAACACATCATTGGAAATATACGGTTCGCCTTGTTTCAATTGCTGCTCTATCACGGGGTGGCGGCCTCCTTTGATATCCAGAACATAGCTGTCGTTCAAAACAGGCCTTGAATAGTTGTAACGTTCAGCCAAAATGGCGAAAGAAACGAGAACATCCAACCGGGCAGCAAGTGAAGCATTTAACTGGATCGGCCGAATATAATCGTTTAGGAACAGGATTAATTCATTAAACAACTGAGTTTCAAGGGATAAAATCTTTTCCTCTGCCCCAAGAATTTTTTCCTCATAGACCTTTAACTCTTCTGTTGTATATCGTTCCGCATTCACCAGAGTTTGCTTGCGATGCCATTCGGGCGGGACCTTTGCCCTGTGTGCATGTGTAACTTCAAGGTAATAACCAAAAACATTGGTGTACCCGATTTTCAGGGAACTGATACCGGTGCGTTCAATTTCCCTTTGTTGTATCTTCACCAGGTAATCCTTGCCCGAGTATGCTAATTTCCTTAATTCATCAAGTTCAGGAGAAACACCTTCAAGGATGATGTTCCCTTTGCTGGCAAGAGCCGGTGGATCAGGATGTACTTCTTTTCTGATTCGCTCCCTTACCATGTTACAGACATTGAATTGTTCCCCGATTTTCAGTAACCCTTCATTCCCCGATTGCAAGCAGGAATTTCTAATTATCTCGATGTTATCCAGCACAGCAGCCAGGTGGAACGTTTCCCTCGGGCTGATTTTGCCGACAGAAATTTTGGAAACAAGCCGTTCAAGATCCCCTATTCGTTGAATGGAAGTGCGGTTCAGATCACGTTGTTCAGGATGTTTGCAAAAATATTCCACAATTTCCAACCGTTCTTCAATTGGCATACGGTTTTTCAAGGGAAGGATCAACCATCTTTTCAAAAGCCTTGCTCCCATTGGTGAAACTGTCTGGTCAAGAATGCTCAGAAGAGTGGCTGCATTTTCATTACCGGAATGCAGCAATTCGAGATTTCTTATAGTAAACCGGTCGAGCCAAACGTAATGATCTTCTTCAATACGGGATAATCTGAGGATATGCCCAACCTTATCGTGCTGGGTTTCTGCAAGATAGTGCAAGGCAGCACCAGCAGAAATCACTGCCGGATCCATATTTTCAACTCCAAATCCTTTTAAAGATGTCGTTTGAAAATGTTTCAACAGGATTTCATGGGCAAAATCATGGGTAAATACCCAATCATCAAACGTGTTGATGTAGAATTTATTCCCGTATATTTCACAGAATTTTTGCCGTTTTGTTTTTTGGACAATGACTTCATTAGGTTGGAAAGTCTGTAAGAGTTTATCAATATATTCGGCATGTCCCTGAGCAAGGTAGAATTCTCCTGTAGAAACATCAAGAAAAGAGATCCCCGTAATTTTTGTATCCATGTGAAGGCTCGCCAGAAAGTTATTTTCTTTCTGGTTTAAAATCTTATCATTGTAAGATAACCCTGGTGTGATCAGTTCTGTGACGCCCCTTTTTACTATGGTCTTCGTAAGTTTAGGATCTTCAAGCTGATCACAGATGGCAACTCTCAAACCTGACTTAACTAATTTGGGCAAATATGTATCCAGCGCATGATAAGGAAATCCTGCAAGCTCAATATAAGAAGCAGAACCGTTGGCCCGACGTGTAAGGACAATTCCAAGAATATTGGCCGTTTTTATAGCATCTTCTCCGAAGGTTTCATAAAAATCGCCCACCCTGAAAAGAAGTAATGCATCCGGATACTTTGCCTTTATGGCATTGTGTTGACGCATTAACGGAGTTTCAGCAATTTCCCGCGATTTTTCTTTCACCTTGACAGTCTTATGAATAAACCCACTTTGCTTCTTCAGCTATTTGAACATCATTTTTACCATCCTTGTATGATCAACTCATATGCATATTCCTCTGTGAATCTCTGTGTCTTCTCAGTGAACTTCTGTGTAATTTATTCTTTCACAGAGGACCACAGAGGAATTGCACAGAGAGCCACAGAGAGAAATTTTATGAATAAATCAAGTTAAAGTACAAGGGAAATTATACTTTTGATTTTTATTGCAAATGTAAATTTTTTCTGCCAATGAGAAAACTCTCGATGAACGAGTTGAACCGCCTTTCGGTGAATGAATTCAAATCAGCTCCGAAAATTCCTATCGTACTTGTCCTCGATAATATCCGGAGCCAGAATAACATCGGTTCAATCTTCCGGACTGCTGATGCATTCCGGCTGGAATCGATCTATTTATGCGGAATCACGGCAACCCCTCCCCACCGGGAGATTCATAAAACCGCTTTGGGGGCCACAGAATCGGTTGATTGGAGATATTTTCCTTCTACTTTGGAAGCAATCTCTGAATTAAAAGCCAGAAATTATAAGGTATTGGCAATCGAGCAAACACACAAGGGAACCTTACTTACCCAATTTGTCCCGACTGATGATGACAAACTCGCAGTAGTTTTTGGAAATGAGGTAAACGGAATCGAAGAAGTGGTGATTAACCAGGCTCATACCTGTATTGAAATCCCTCAGTTTGGCACCAAGCATTCGCTGAATATTTCTGTCTCTGTAGGCATTGTCTTATGGGACTTTTTTACAAAGCTGAAAGTTTTTTATGAAAAAACGTAACTATTTTGAACAATCGGCGTAAAAAATTCAAGAACAATGCACATGAAATTACTTAGTAAAGAAAATAATTTTATATTTTTGCAAATCAGTAATTAACAAAACCAACCTGTATCTATCTATTAATAAGCGTTTTACACGCATATTTCTTGTTTATAACAAGTCATTGGTGAAAAATTCCTCAGTGAGAATGTTGTTTTTACTATATTAATAAATATATTTGTACAATTAGTAAGCAAATTCCGATTAATCCTGAAAATAAATTTAATTTTTAATCAAAATTCAGAAGTATGAAAAACCTTTATCGAATCTTATCCAAGGTGTTGATTGTCTTTCTTGTGACAATTATTCCGATGGTTTCCTTTGCACAGACAGAAAAGAAAGGAGCTCAACCCGTTAAAAAAGAGGCCCAACCAGTTAAGAAAGAGGCCGCTCCTGTTAAGAAAGAGGAACCCCAAAAAGCAAGAAACACTGCGCCTTCTTACCAATATTGGTCAGTTACTCTTTTCGGGAGTCTCAACCAATTCAATGGTGATCTTTCGAAGAACTTGTGGATAAACGATAAATTTACATTTGGCGGCGGATTAGCCATAACCAAGCAATTCTCACGTGTTATCGGTGTTCGTGCCAGGCTTGCTTTCACCCCTTTGAAAAGCGAAGTCAGTAACAAATATGTATACACGTATGACAAGTTTATTCACCAATCCTTTGATTCCAAGGTCACTGAAGCTGACCTTCAACTTACCATCAACTGGTTGAACTGGATCCTGGGCAATAAACCTGAAAGATTTTTCTCTTCTTACCTGATCGCAGGTATTGGCGCTGACCACACCATTGGTACCAAGAAGGATATCCTTGATGGTGGCAAAACCATTGCCTGGGTAGGTTATAAAACGCGGAAAGGCACTAATGGAGGCATGGGTAACAACGGCGGAATTGATGGTTATAACTTAGAGTTTAAACTTGCTGCCGGTATTGGATTTGATCTCAATATCAACAAGCATTGGTCCATCAATCCGGAATTCCTCTGGAGATGGAGAGATGGCGACTGTCTTGACATGCAACCTGGGGGTGTAAAACAGATAAAAAATGATATGTACAGTTCTGCTTCCGTGGGCTTAACTTATAAATTTGCTTACGGTGGCTGCAACATAAAATCAATGGAAAAGAACTACGGCCTTGTGAAATATGAGGTCAGCCCAACTGTTCTGAATAAAAAGGGTGACTCAGTTATGGTTACTATTAAAGGTTCCTTCCCCGAAAAATATTTCTGTCAGAAAGCCGCCATGTATTTCGAACCTGTTTTAAAATATGAAGGTGGTTCATACACACTGAAACCAAAGCACTTCATGGGTGAAAAAGTAACAGGTGATGGCGAAGTAATCAAATACAAAGAAGGAGGATCTTTCACTTATATAACCGCTTTCCCTTACAAACCGGAAATGGCAGTTTCCGAACTCGTTGTAGCTCCTATTGTTTATGAAGCAAAGGAAAAGGTTCTTCCCAAAAAAGACGAGATCAAGGTGAGTGCTAAGTTTGCTGAACTTCCTTCGCGAGACCTTGCTCCCGGTATCATGCATACTGACACGCGGATCGTCTTGGATATGACTCCGACTATTGCTGAGCACGGATACCAGAAGGAAGTTATTGTTTCCAAGACAGGTGTGATCTACTTTAAGATTAATCTATTCAACCTGGATCTTAAGAATGGCCTCAACAAAACAAAACCTGTTCAAGATAATCTGGCTGATGTTACAGCTTTCATAAAACAAGGCTGGAAGATCAAAGATATCTCCCTCAATGGATGGGCATCTCCTGACGGTGAAGAAACCTTCAATGCAGGACTTTCCCAGAACCGTGCAAAAACCTCCAACACTTACATGATAGATCAGTTCCAGGGTTGGGTTAAAGAAGCACAGAAAGCCAATAAGGATAAGAAGTCTGTAAAAGCATTGGTTGACGCAGCCGGTAAAGATGTCAATTTTGTTGTACAGAGCCATGGCCCGGATTGGAATGGATTCCTGGCCACCGTTAAGAACAGTACAATTAAAGACAAAGACAAGATTTTGAATGTAATCAACTCAGCCGGCGACAATCTCAAGAAAGAACAGGAAATCCGTAATATGATCGTGATCTATCCTGAACTTGAAACCAACATGCTTCCTCCATTAAGAAGGGCTGAAATTAATGCCAATCTTTATGAGCCGAGGAAAACTGATTCAGAACTCAGCCAACTTGCTGTTTCTAATCCGGATCAGCTGAAAGTTGAAGAGCTTCTTTATGCTGGAACTCTTACTTCTAATGATGAAACAAAGCTCACTATCTACGAAAACGCAGCTAGACTTTTTTCTACCAGTTGGAAAGCGTTGAACAATGCCGCTTATTCAAGCATCGTTAAGGGAAATCTTGACAAAGCTTCTAACTACTTGTCGAAAGCCGCTACTATTGCCCCAAATAACGGAATCATTGAAAACAACATCGGTGTTGTTGCTGCAAAACAGAATGATTACAAGAAAGCTGAAGCTCAATTCAAGAAAGCCCAACAATTGGGTGAAAACGAAAACTACAACCTTGGCGTACTGATGATCCCGAAAGGTGATTATGCAAAAGCAAACATGCTGTTAGCCAATGCAAAATGCACCTATAACCTGGGTCTTGCACAAGTCCTTGCTGGAAATAATTCAGCCGCTCAGACTACACTGCAGTGTGCTCCTCAGAATCCTGAAACATATTATCTGCAGGCTGTTATTGGTGCCCGTACCAACAACACCAAAATGCTTTACGATAACCTGATGAAAGCCGTTGCTGATCCTAAACTAAAAGAAAAAGCAAAGGCCGACAGGGAATTCTACAGCTATGCAAGCTTACAGGATTTCAAAAACATTGTAAAATAGCTTTTTATGATACCAAAAAAACCCGGTTCGAACGACCGGGTTTTTTTTTCAAAACGAAGTGATTGCTTATGCTTCTATCCGTGTGATCCCCAGATCATATTCCTTCCCGATAAGTTCAAGCAGCTTCAGGTAATCTTCATCCCGGTTTACAAAATCCAGGTTGTTCGTATCCACTATCAACGTCCGCATGTTTTGTTGCTGCCGGAGAAATTCCATGTACCCTGACTGAATCTTCTCGAGGTAATCAAAATCAATGTTTTTCTCATAAGGCCTGCCTCTTTTTTGAATATTCCCTTTCAGGTGATCCACTGAAAGAAAAAGATAGACCAAAAGATCCGGGTTAGGCAGTGAAGCCTCGATTATCTTGAACAACCTTGTATACAGAGAAAACTCGTCACTATCGAGATTCTTTCCTGCAAAAATGAACGACTTATGGATAAAATAATCAGCCACGGTAAATGACTTGAAGAGATCCTGCGCTGGCAGCTGATCTTTTAATTGCTGATACCTGGAGGCGAGAAAGGAAAGTTCAAGTGGAAAGGCATATTTGGAAGGATTTTCATAAAATTTTGGAAGAAAAGCATTGTCTTCGAATTGTTCAAGAATAAGCTTGGCATTAAATTGCTGCGAAATCCTTGTAGCCAGGGAAGTCTTTCCTGCACCAATATTCCCTTCAATAGCGATAAAATTATAGTAAAAATTGAGTTTTTGACCTTGTTTCGTCACCCTTCCAAAATCCTGGCATCTGTTAAGGAGTTCATCGACTGAAACTTGCAATACTGGATGAATAAAACATCCCGCTACTTCAGCAAGAGGAACAAGAACAAATCTCCGTTCCTGTATCAATGGATGAGGTATCTTCAGGTTTGCAGTTGCTACAACCTGATCTTCATAAAACAAGACATCGATATCAATCGTCCTTGAAATGTAGCCATCTCCTCCTCTTTTCCTGCCCAATTCTTCCTCTATATGGATTATTTCGTTCATCAGGTTCTCCGCTGATTGTAACGTTTCAACCTCGATAACCATATTTAAAAAAGGAAGGTCAGCAATAAATCCCCATGGATCTGTTTCATAAACTGAAGATTTCTTCAGGATCCTGCCGATCCTTTTGGAAATCAAACGGATTGTCTGATCTAAGTGAATTTCTCTGTTCCCCAAGTTGCTTCCGAGAGAAAGATACGTCATCATCGTTTTGAGAATTTATCAGGCCGTAAAGATAAAATTTCATTTTGTTTTGTGAAATTGTAAAATTTCATGTAGGTTTGTCTGGTCACCAAAGAAAAATGTCCTATGAAAGAATTCTTTAAAATGATGTTTGCTTCGATGGTTGGGTTTATCCTGACCATTGTTCTATTTACAGTGATAATGTTCATTATTGCTGCTGCCATTATAGCGGGGTCAACTAAAAATGACATTTCAGTTGAGCCCAACAGTATTCTGCGAATAACCCTTGACAAGCCAATTTTGGATCGCAGTCCGAAAAATCCTTTCTTTGTCGATCTCGGTCCCATGAACAAAACCATTGGCCTGAATGACATCCTGAAGGATATCCAACGGGCAAAAGAGGATCCGAACATCAAAGGCATACTTTTGGACGTCAGTGTTATTCCTGCAGGTATGGCCACAATACAGGAGATCCGTTCCGAACTGATCGATTTTAAGAAATCAGGAAAATTCATCCTTTCGTACAGTGAGGTTTATACACAAGGGGCTTATTACCTGGCCACAGCAGCCGATCAGATCTATTTACAACCAGAAGGAATGATTCTTTTCAAAGGTTTGAATGCCGAACTTACCTTTCTGAAAGGAACATTGGACAAACTTGAAATCAAGATGCAGGTGATCCGGCACGGAAAATATAAAGCAGCTACAGAACCTTTATTCAGAGAGAATATGAGCCCTGAAAATCATCAGCAAATACAGGCGCTGATTGATAACAGTTGGGGCACCATCCTGCAGGGAATTTCGGAAACCCGTAAAATTGAAGTCTCCCAACTGAATCGTTTAGCCGACAGCCTGAAAGCCCAGAGCCCTGAGGCAGCCCTTAAATATAAACTCGTTGATCAGTTGAAGTATAAAGATGAGATGGAAAAAGATTTAAAGGACCGTCTGAAACTCAGTGACAAGAAAACCCTGACTTATATTTCACTGGAAAATTACACAAAAACAGCTGATCTCAGAAAGAAACAGAGTGGACAGGAGGGGAAAATTGCAGTTGTTTTTTGTATCGGCAACATTGGAAGTGGTGAAGGTGATGATCAGGCAATCGGTTCTGAGCGAATCAGTAAGGCAATCCGGAAGGCCAGGGAAGATAACCATATCAAAGCCATCGTTTTGCGCGTTAATTCTCCGGGTGGTAGCGCACTTTCTTCAGATGTGATCTGGAGAGAAGTAGATCTGGCTGCCAAGACGAAACCTGTAGTGGCTTCATTTGGTGATGTGGCTGCTTCCGGTGGATATTATATTGCTTGTCCGGCCGCAAAAATCCTTGCAGATCCTACAACTATTACCGGATCTATCGGGGTTTTCGGACTCATACCCAACATGAAAGGCTTATTCAACAACAAGCTTGGAATAACATTTGACGGAGCCAAGACCAATGCAAATGCAGATTATTTTCCGGTTACTCACCCCCTGTCACTTTACCAGACAGAGGTACTTCAGCGGGAGATAGAGCATATATATGCTGGTTTTGTATCAAAAGTTGCGACTGGACGACACATGGCAAAGGAGGCAGTGGATAGTATCGGCCAGGGCCGTGTATGGAGTGGAACAGATGCTAAAAAGATCGGGTTGATTGATGATTTCGGAGGTCTGGACCAGGCTGTGAAACTCGCCTCTGAACTGGCACATATCACAAACTTCCGGACAATTTTACTTCCCGAACAAAAGGATCCGTTCCAGGCAATATTTGATGCGATAATGGACAGAAATACATCTTCCATGATTGAAAAAGAGCTAGGTAGTAACTACCAATATTACAAATACCTAAAGGAAATCCAGGAGATGAAGGGAATTCAGGCCAGAATGGAATTTAATTTGCAGATCAACTAGAAGTCTGAAAGTCGAAAGTCAAAAGTCGAAAGTCGGAAGTCGGAAGTCGAAATCGTGTTGCGTAACAAAAATTCGTTAACCGTAAATTTTAGTGATCTCTGAAATAATGCTGAAAAACTATCGCATCGGGTAACGTTTGAATATCTCATCTGATTTCATCAGGATATCAACATACTGTGCCCTCTTATATACGAAAGGGTCTTTCATGTTCTTTTTGGAGAGTTTTCCCCTGAACTGGTCGATGGTATCATACTTCTTTTGATCCATCCATTCTTCTATCTCCTTCAGCATCTTCGGGATTTGCACAAAACCATGTTTGTAGAGTGCGCTTACTACCTGGACGGCATCAGCACCAGCAAGCAGCATCTTGATTACATCCTTCCCGGTATAAATTCCTGTGTTAGCACAAAGTGAACCATGGATTTCTCCACTCAGTAATCCGATATATCGCAAAGGCATAAGGGAATCTTCTTCGTGACTCAGATGATACGGAAAATGATGAACTTCTTTTTCAACGTCAATGTCGGGTTGGAATAATCGATTGAATAAAACGAACCCGTCGACTCCTTCAAAATACATCATCTGAACCAGGTTCAGGACATTTGTATAAAATGGACTCAACTTGACACTTACAGGTATCTTCAGGTTTTTCTTCACATGGTTAAGGACGTCCAGCTGTTCTGTTACAATAACTTTCTCTTCTTTCTTGAAATCACCGGGAATGGAATAGAAGTTCAGCTCGATGGCATTAACTCCCGTTTGCTCGATCATCTTGGCATAATCGATCCAGGTATCTTCAAAAGTACAATTGAGGCTGGCAATGATCGGAATATTTACAGCCTGCACTGCTTTTCTCAGGTTTTCCAGATGGGCAGCAGGCCCGGCATGCTCGATATCGGGAAAGAGGCTGATCATCTCAGCATGCCGGTCATTGTATTGGTTTAATTCTTCAGAAAGTTGTAACCGTTCAAGTTCGATCTGCTCTTCAAATAAGGTTTTGTAAACGATGGCAGCGGCTCCTGCATCTTCAAGCTTCCTGATGTTATCCAGGTCTGCTACAAGATTACTTGCACCGATGATGATGGGATTTTTTAGGTTTAATCCCATGTATTTTGCTGTTAAATTGGCCATAATTGGGGTCTCTTTAAATTTTCTTATAAAAATATATTAATAGTTGGTAAAACTGATCTATTTTGAAAAATCCATTTCCGATAATCGCTTATAGTTTTTCCAGCGCCATTTTGCATTTTCTTCAGCGGCTTTGAATAGTTCTTCTGCTTCCACCGGGAACATTGATTTCAGTGAACTATAACGAACTTCGCCGGAAAGGAATTCCTGAAATTTCGACCAATCCGGTTCTTTTGAATCGAGGGTGAATGGGTTCTTTCCTTCTTTCTCATTCAATGGATTATAGCGGTAAAGCTGCCAGTAACCAGCCTGAACAGCACGATCCATTTCTTCCTGTGTTTTGCCCATTCCTCCTTTCATACCGTGGTTGATACAAGGAGAATAAGCAATTATCATGGAAGGTCCGGGATAGGCTTCAGCTTCTTTCATGGCACGGAACAACTGGCTGTTGTTGGCTCCCATCGCAACCTGCGCAACGTATGCATAACCATAAGTCATAGCCATTGCACCCAGGTCTTTTTTCCTGACTTTCTTACCAGATGCGGCAAATTTAGCAACAGCCCCGACAGGTGTGGCTTTCGAAGATTGACCGCCAGTATTCGAGTAAACTTCAGTATCTAATACCAGTATATTAATATCTTCTCCTGATGCCAAAACATGGTCTAATCCTCCGTAACCGATATCATAGGCCCAGCCATCTCCACCGAACACCCAGATGGATTTCTTTACCAGGTACTGCCTGTAGTCAAGAATATCCTTTGCCAGCGTGTGATTCTCTTTGGCTAACAAAGGAAGAAGTTTATCAGTGGCAATTTTCGATTTTTCGGCATCACCCATAAATTCAATCCATTCCCTGAATACTTCAAGCGTCTCCACTCCCATCAGGTTTTCCTTGATTGCCTGTCGCATTTTCCGCGCAATTCTTTTCCTGAAGTTGCTGACTGCAATAGCCATACCGAATCCGTACTCGGCATTGTCTTCAAAAAGGGAATTTGCCCAGGCTGGCCCACGACCTTCGCTATTTATGGTATATGGTGTAAACGGTGCAGTACCACCATAAATTGAGGAACAGCCGGTGGCATTTGCAACCATCATCCGCTCGCCGAAGAGCTGTGTGGTGAGTTTTACATAAGGAGTTTCTCCACAACCTGCGCAGGCTCCTGAGAATTCAAAGAGAGGCTGTGCAAATTGACTGTTTTTAAAGGTCTTCAGTTTCGGTGCAACATCATTTTTGTATGTAACATTCTTGATAAGATAATCCCAGCTGGCGGTTTCTTTCATTTGAGTACCCAGAAGTTTCAATTCAAGGGATTTTATCTTGGCCGGGCAAACATCCACGCAATTACCACAACCTGTGCAATCAAGCACAGAAACCTGAATTCTGAATTCCAGTCCTGTCAGCTCTTTTCCAATTGCCTTCAGCGATGTCATATCCTTAGGTGCATTGGCCTTTTCCTTTTCATTTAAAAGGAACGGACGAATTGCAGCATGAGGGCAAACATATGCACATTGATTACATTGAATACAATTTTCAGGGATCCATTCCGGAACATGAACGGCAATGCCACGTTTTTCCAATTTGGTTGTCCCGCAAGGGAATGTTCCGTCTTCGCGGCCAACAAAAGCACTGACCGGGATATCATCACCTTCAAAACGGTTGACTTTATCAAAGATTTGTTTGATGAAGTCGGATTTGCCTGAATCATCTTTGGTGGGTTTAATTTCGATTTTGTCCCATTCTTTTGGGATTTCTATTTTCTCCACCTCACCGCCTTTGTCAATGGCTTCATTGTTCATCCTGACGATTTCATCTCCTTTTCGTCCGTAAGTTTTATAGACTGCTTTTTTCATCAGGTCTACTACTTTTTCATAGGGCATTACATCGGAAACTTTAAAGAAAGCCGATTGCATAATACTGTTTGTGCGGTTTCCCAAGCCAATTGCATCAGCAATCTTAGTAGCATCGATGATATAAAAATTGATGCTGTGAACTGCCAAATATTTTTTCATGTGATCCGGGAGCCTTTTCTTTGTTTCTTCTGCATCCCAAATGCTATTGAGAAGGAATGTCCCACCGTCTTTCAGGCCTTTCAGCATATCATATTTCTCAAGGTATGCCGGAACGTGGCAAGCAACGAAGTCAGGAGTGATCACCAAATAAGGTGAGCGGATGATTTTATCTCCGAAACGGAGATGTGATACGGTAATGCCACCGGATTTCTTTGAATCATAAGCAAAATAAGCCTGGGCATATTTCTCGGTATTTTCCCCGATGATTTTGATGGAGTTTTTGTTTGCACCAACAGTCCCGTCAGAACCAATTCCAAAAAACTTAGCTGAGTAAGTTCCTTTTGGTTCAATGCTAACTTCAGGAAGTAAAGGAAGAGAGTGGAAAGTAACATCATCCACAATGCCAACTGTAAAATGATTCTTCGGTTCGCTGGCTTTCATGTTGTTGAAAACTGAGATCATCTGCATCGGTGTCGTATCCTTTGAACTCAAGCCATAGCGGCCGGCAATGATCATTGGCCGGTTCTCTTTATCGTAAAGAAGATCGCGGATATCTAAGTAAAGTGGGTCACCGGTTGCTCCTGGTTCTTTGGTACGGTCCAGCACAGTTATACGTTTTGCATTCTTCGGTAGTACATTGAAGAAATATTTTGCTGAGAAGGGACGATACAGATGCACACTGAGTAAACCGACTTTCTCTCCTTTTTCCGTCATGTGATCAATTACTTCCTTGATTGTGTCGGTGATTGATCCCATCGCAATGATAATATTTTCAGCTTCAGGATCACCATAATATGTAAATGGGTGGTATTCACGACCTGTCAGTTTTGAAATTTCCTGCATGTACATTTCAACTACATCGGCAACCGGCTCATAGAAAGGATTTACAGCCTCTTTTGCCTGAAAGAATATATCCGGATTCTGCGCAGTGCCACGTGTAACGGGATGTTCGGGATTGAGTCCACGGTCACGGAATTCCTGTAAAGCTTGATAATCGATCAGTTTGGCCATATCTTCATTTTCAAAAGCTTCGATCTTCTGGATTTCGTGGGAAGAACGGAACCCATCGAAGAAATGCAGGAATGGAATCCTCGATTTTATAGAAGCCAGGTGGGCAATCCCAGCCAGGTCCATGATTTCCTGGATACTTCCACTGGCCAGCATGGCAAAACCGGTCTGGCGGGTAGCATACACATCAGAGTGATCGCCAAAAATTGATAATGCATGTGCTGCAACAGTACGGGCACTCACATGAAAAACGCCCGGCAAAAGTTCGCCTGCTATTTTGTACATGTTCGGAATCATCAGCAACAACCCCTGCGAAGCAGTGAATGTTGTTGTGAGTGAACCTGCCTGTAAAGAGCCATGCACAGCACCGGCAGCACCTGCTTCCGATTGCATTTCAACAACCTTCACTTCATCTCCAAAAATGTTTTTTCTTCCATGGGCTGCCCATTCATCCACATTCTCGGCCATGTTGGAAGAAGGTGTGATCGGGTAAATTGCTGCAACTTCACTGAACATGTAAGCTATATGAGAAGCTGCCTGGTTACCATCGCACGTAATAAAATTCTTTTTTGCTTTCATCTGTTGTAATTAATATATCGTAATATGTTGATTAATAATTTTTTAACTTATGAATTGTGAATCTGTTAACAAGGTGCAAAGGTAAGATTTCTTTTCTGTTAAGCCAAGAACCAGTGATTTATTTTATTGGAGATTTAATACAGTTGCAAGAAAGCCGATGCAGTAAGAAAGAACCGACAGATTCCGTATTTTTGCAAAAAAAGAGCATTGGTATTTCCTTCAAATTTTGAGCAGAAGATTGGTTTTGATAATATCCGTCAGATGTTATCGGAAGCTTGTCTGGGGACACTCGGCCGACAGTATGTCGACAAGATGGAATTCTCTGCAGACCCTGTATTCATTCGCGAACAGCTTTTTCTGGCCGAAGAAATGAGACAAATCCTATTGTCTTCCGAACATTTTCCCTCACAGGATTATTATGATGTAACCGGATACCTTCTGGGAATCCGCATTGCCGGGACTTACATGGACCCGGAACAGCTGACTGAAGTAAAACTTTCCTTAGACACGATATTCCAGGTATTGGTATTTCTTCAATCGCATGACCAGAATCAATTTCCGTATTTATCTGATTTAGGGAAAGATATTATAGTCGATAGCAGTATCATCGTCGAGATTGAACGAATTGTTGATGAAAAATCACAAGTCAGAGACGATGCTTCCCCCGTTCTTAAAAAAATCCGTAAAGACCGGAAAACTAAACAAGTTATCGTAGAGAAGAAAATCATCCATGAGCTCAAAGCGGCAAAAAAATCAGGCTGGACCCCAGAAGACGCTGATGTGACAATAAGGGATGGCAGATTAGTCATTCCAATGATCAACACCTACAAAAGGAAAATTGCAGGATTTGTGCTTGATGAGTCAGCTACCGGTCAGACGGTTTTTATCGAACCTGCTGATGTGCTTGAGACAAACAATGAAATCCGGGAACTTGAGTATGCTGAACGCAGGGAAATCGTTAAAATCCTTATCGAATTTGCAAACAGGTTAAGGCCTTCTATTGAAGACCTGATTTCTGCCTACCTGTTTCTCGGGAAAGTAGATTTTCTCCGTGCCCGGTCGTTGTTTGCCGTCCGAATCCATGCCTGTCTTCCCGGAAACATATCAGATGAACCTGGTCTTTCCTGGACAGAAGCAGTGCACCCCCTGCTGTTTCTATCGCATTCACGGCAAAACAAGCCGGTAGTACCTCTTACAATTCAATTGGAACCAGACAAGAGAATACTAATCATTACCGGTCCTAATGCCGGGGGAAAATCGGTTTGCCTGAAAACTGTCGGTTTGATACAATATATGTTCCAGTGCGGGCTATTGCCGCCTGCAAAAGAAAATTCACGGTTCGGGATCTTCCAAAAGATTTTTCTTGATATTGGTGATGAACAGTCGCTGGAGAATGACCTTAGCACTTATACTTCCAAGTTATACAACATTAAATTTTTTATTGAGAACCTGGATCCTTCTTCTCTTTTTCTGATTGATGAGTTTGGGACAGGAACGGATCCTACATTGGGCGGTTCAATTGCTGAAGCAAGCCTTGAAAAGATTAATGAAAACAAAGCATTTGGAGTGGTTACTACACATTATTCCAACCTTAAGCTCCTTGCTGCCAGACTTCCAGGGATCATCAATGGGGCGATGCTGTACGATTCTGCCCGGATGAAACCCCTTTTTCAGTTGAAAACAGGTAAACCCGGAAGTTCATTCACATTTGAAATTGCCCGTCAAATAGGATTTCCTGAAGATGTGCTGAAATATGCTTCAGAAAAAATTGGAACAAGTCAATTAGATTTTGACAAAGAACTGCAGAACCTGGAAGTTGAGAAGTCTGAAGTTCAGAAAAAAACTACGGAGCTTGATGTTGCCGACACATTTCTTTCAGAACTGATCCAGAAGTATCAGAAATTAAAAGATGACCTTGAGAAATCGCGGGCAGAGATTATTCTGAAGGCAAAAGAGGACGCGTTTCAAGTACTGAACGATTCCAATAAAATGGTTGAAAAAACCATTAAGGAAATCCGCGAAAGCCAGGCAGAAAAAGGCAGGACAAAAGAGGTTCGCAAAGAGCTGCAACAACTGAAAGAAAAGATCTCTTCCGGGCTTCCGACACCTGCTTCGATCAAAACAATTAAAGAGCTGCCATTTTCGAAACTCGCCAGTTCTTCTGCCCCACGCAGAAAACAATCAATCTATAGCGATCTCCCTGATAAAGTGTCGCAGTTCCAGTTGACGTTGGACCTCCGCGGGAAACGCGTAGAAGAAGCGCATGCACTCTTGCAGCGTTACATTGATGACGCGACTCTGCTCGGCATGACTGAAATCCGGATCCTCCATGGAAAAGGAAATGGCGTTCTTCGTCAAATTACCAGGGAGTATCTTTCTGCTCAAAAAGAAGTTAAAAAGTACTCTGATGAAGTTCTTGAACGAGGCGGGGCAGGAATTACGGTGGTTTCCTTCAAGTGAACGGTGAATACGTATAGGAATTCAAATAATCATGACGAAAACCAGCAACCAGTAATGGGTTCGGAGCATGCCTTGCCGTCAGGCCTGTAAATCTGAGAAGCAAATCCACTTGCTAAATCCACAATTTGATATTACATTTGCACCGTTTGAAAAACGCATCAGATGAGTTTAAGACATAAAACCAGCGAATTAAAAAAAAGGATGCAGGAAGCTTTCAAAGGTGGCGGAGAACAGGCCACTGAGAAGCAGAAAGCTTCAGGCAAAATGACTGCACGCGAAAGAATTCTCGCTTTGCTCGATCCCGAGTCCTTTCATGAATATGACCTGTTTGTAAAGCATGCCGGCGTTGATTTTGACATGGATAAGAAGTTCCTTCCGGGTGATGGTGTGATCACAGGGACAGGCTCTATCAGCAGTTGGCCGGTTTGTATTTTCGCTCAGGACTTTACCGTAGCCGGTGGCTCGCTCGGATACATGCATGCAAAAAAAATCACCAAAATCATGGATCACGCCATGAAGATGAAAGTTCCCCTCATCGGCGTCAATGATTCGGGCGGTGCCCGTATCCAGGAAGGAGTTAACTCCCTGGCTGGTTATGGGGAGATATTTTATCGTAACACACAAGCTTCCGGGGTTATTCCACAAATCTCCGTGATCCTTGGTCCATGTGCTGGTGGTGCAGTTTATTCACCGGCATTGACGGATTTTGTGTTTGTTGTTGACAAGATCTCCAAGATGTTCATCACTGGTCCGGAGGTTATCAAGACCGTCCTTGGTGAAGAGATTTCCATGGAGGACCTTGGGGGTGCACGTGTTCATGCTGAAATTACTGGGAATGCGCATTTTTATGCAGAAAGTGAGCAGGAATGTTTTGACCAGATCAAGCGGTTGGTCAGTTTTATTCCCTGGAACAATGAAAAAACTGCTGAGACTTTCCCTAAGAAAGCCCCTAAATCAAGACAATATAAGATCGACCAAATCTTCCCGACCAACCCGATGCAACCTTATGATGTAAGAGAAATCATCAAATCACTCTGCGATGATTCCGACTTCTTTGAAGTACATGAACTTTGGGCAGCCAATATAGTTGTAGGATTTGCAAGACTTGACGGACAGACAGTGGGCTTTGTTGCAAATCAGCCGATGGTTCTGGCCGGTGTACTGGATGTAGATTCTTCGGATAAAGCCGCCCGCTTTATCAGGTATTGCGATGCTTTTAACATCCCGCTTGTCACTTTAGTAGACCTGCCGGGTTATTTACCTGGTGTAGATCAGGAGCATGCAGGTGTCATCCGGCATGGAGCAAAAGTTCTTTATGCCTATTCCGAAGCTACTGTGCCCAAACTGACAGTGATTCTGAGAAAGGCTTATGGAGGTGGTTACATTGCAATGTGTTCGCATCATTTGCGTGCCGACTTCGTCTTTGCATGGCCTACCGCTGAAATCGCTGTCATGGGACCAGAAGGTGCCGCCAATATTATTTTCAGAAGTGAAATCAAAGCGGCTGAAAACCCGGAGGAAATGCGTAAGAAACTCATTGAAGAGTATCGTCAGAAGTTTGCAAACCCTTATGTGGCCGCTGCTTACGGTTATGTAGACGCCGTTATTGAACCTTCGGAAACCCGTGAGTTTCTGATCCATTCTCTCACTATTGCTGCCAGTAAAAGTGAAACCACTCCGAAAAAGAAACATGGTATTCCACCGTTCTAACAATTGCTAATCACTGGAAGTAGTGTGCAGTATCCTGATTCCGGCTGCTTCATCAGCTTCCCCCACCCCAAATTGTACAGCTCGTACAAATCTGAAATTTATGTACTAAAAAGACGATCATGGATATAGAACAACCCAAGCCTGATTATATCAAGATGACCTTCGAAGAAGGGAATTTCCTCACCACATATACGAAAAAATTCAGCAGTCGTAAATCTTATGTCCCTCCTGACTTTAAAAAGGTTTTCGCATTCATCCCGGGCACTATTATTAAGGTTTATGTAAAAGAAAAACATAAGGTAAAAAAGGGTGAACCTTTGCTGGTTTTTCAGGCAATGAAAATGAATAATATCCTGCTGGCCCCACTTACAGGCGTGATCAAGAAAATTAATTGCAAAGCCGGGGATTCCGTACCAAAGTCTCAAATTCTCGTTGAATTCAAATAACCTCTTGCCAGTAATATTACCCAGGATGGAAATTGTGCAGGATGAAGAAATTTGCTAATTAAATAATATTAACTACCTTTGCACGCTTTTTGAATTGAACCTCAACCTGTCAGGTAGTCGGTAACAGGATACGATCACAAAGGCATTATAATCCATATTTTCAAAATAAATATTAAGTAACAACAAATGGCTAATCACAGATCCGCAGAAAAACGAATCCGTTCAAACGAAGTTAAAAAGGAAACCAACCGTTACCAGGCAAAGACCGTCCGAAATGCTGTTAAAGCTCTGAAATCAACCGCTGAACCTGAAGAGATTTCAAACACACTTCCTGTTGTGATCTCAAAACTGGACAAGCTGGCTAAGAAAAGTGTGATCCATAAGAATAAAGCTGCCAACCTGAAGTCTAAATTGATGAAGAAGGCAAATGCTGCCGGCGCAAAAGCAAAAGCAAAGCCAAAAGCCAAAGCTGAATAGAACATTCAGAAGGTCAGATAACTGCATATAAAAACCAGAGCACCACTGGGATGATATTGGTTCAATAACCAATAGGTTTCGGCTGGTGCTGTTTTTTTAGACAAAACTGATGAATGATCAATTGGAAATAACGCCCAATTTTATCGACCTTAAAAAACCGTTTGCGGCAAAAAATCCGCGGCTGGCCAGGATGATACCAGATTTTATCTACACTTTCCTTAAATGGATCATGCATATTGATGTGATCAATGGGTATATTTATAACCATCGTGATAAATTCGGATTACCCTTTGTCAAAGCCATGCTGAAAGAATTTGAATTGAAAGCCGAAATCTTCCCTCCTGGTTGGTCGATTCCTGACTTGGGAAGATATATAATTGCGTCCAACCATCCTCTGGGAGGACTGGATGGCATGCTTCTTCTTGATGTTGTCGGATCAATTCGTCCGGATGTGGTATTTCCCGTCAATGACATTCTCCTGTTCATACCAGGTCTAAAATCCTTATTTATCCCGATAAATAAGCATGGCAAAAACACCGGGAATGTTAAAATCATCCATGATACATTTGCTTCCAATAAAACAATCCTTTACTTCCCGGCAGGATTGGTTTCCAGAAAACAACAAAGTGGCATTATTAAAGACCTGGAATGGAAAAAGACTTTTGTTACCCAGGCAAAAAAATATCATCGTGATATCATTCCTGTTTTCATTTCCGGAAGAAACTCCAATCGGTTTTATACGGTTGCCAATTGGCGCAAAGCACTAAGAATCAAGGCCAATCTTGAGATGCTGTTGCTTCCTGATGAAATGATGAAATCAAAACGCAAATATATCCGTGTCTTCTTTGGAGATCCGATTCCTTACGAATCTTTAGATTCAAGCCGGACAGACTTTGCATGGGCACAATTTATCAAAGAAAAAGTTTATGAACTGGGTTCGTCTGCTAATTCAAAGGGATAGTTATTATTTCCTAAAGTTTCTAAGGAATATAATTTCCGGAATAAAGTTATAATTGTAATTTTATGCTTTGATCTATCCACAGGTATCAAACGAATGAACACAATAATATCCCCGGTTGAAAAATTCTTACTTGAAGAGGAACTCTTTGAGAGCACATTCGTCCGAAACACCAACAACGGCCACAATAAAATATTCATCTTCAACGCACATGATTCCCCAAGTCTCATGCGGGAAGTAGGGCGGCTCAGGGAAATCACATTTCGCGATGCAGGCGGTGGTACTGGCAAAGAAGTTGACATTGATGAATTTGACCTTGCAGATCCGCCGTTTCAACAGTTGATTGTCTGGAATCCATTAGAAAAGGAGATCATCGGGGGCTACCGGTTCATCCATGGAAGACAAATTTCCTGCAATACAAAAGGACGTCTGAATAGTCCGACTGCTGAACTTTTTTCGTTTTCTGATAAGTTTGTCCGTGATTATCTTTACCAATCCATTGAACTGGGGCGTTCGTTTGTCCAGCCTGAATATCAACCGACCATCAACCTGAAAAAAGGTTTATACTCCCTGGATAATCTATGGGACGGACTTGGAGCAATGATCATCGATCACCCTGATGTCAAGTCCTTTTTTGGAAAGATGACCATGTATCCCGATTACAACAGGGCCGCCAGAGATATCGTTCTCCAATTCCTCAAAAAATATTTTCCGGATAACGAACACCTTATGACCCCTAAGATTCCTTTGAAGACCGAAACAGAGAAGGAATTTCTTGAGAACCTCTTTAAAGGAAACTCTTACGAAGAAAACTACAAAATACTTGTTCATGAAGTAAGAACACGCAATGAAAATATCCCTCCACTGGTGAATGCGTATATGAACCTCTCCCCGACTATGCTTACTTTCGGGACTTCGCTCAATCATGAATTCGGAGAAGTTGAGGAGACAGGTATCATGATCAATATCCAGGATATTTATCCACGGAAGAAAGAGCGGCACCTTGCTTCCTATATGCGTAGATTCTCAGCATTTAAGAACTTGAAGCTGAGAAGACGGAAATAGCAGAAGTATATGTAACACGTTAATAATATTTTAGATGAGACACGGACACCCCAAGAAAACATAATTGATGAAATTATTTGTTAAAATTCTTATCATCTTTTGGGCTGCTTTCATTACAATTATCCTCGCCATGGGAGCTACGAGGTATGTATCCGTGGGTGGTCATAGAATTACCGGTACATCAAAAAAGGTAATATTGTTATTAGCTGAAATACCTGCGAATATTTATTATTTGTTTAATAATAAATTGGAACCTCTTCAAATAATAAGTACATCTTCTTTAAAAACCGGATTTACGTATACTGACAAGCACGCAGAAAATAAAGATTACTTGCTTGTTTCCGTTTGGGACGATGCGTTAAGCCAATCAATTGTAAAATTGGTTCGAATCAGAGATGGCAGAATACTTCACAAATGGGTTCCGGATCTGGGAAAACTTAATAATATTTTAGAAAAACTTGGCGTAAAAACAAGACTTGCAAAATCAACTACACAACTTTGGCACCCATTCGTTATGGATGATGGCTCGTTAATTTTTGGAGCAGATAGGATTTTTAAAATTGACAAAAATTCTAACATCATCTGGTCAAGTACTTCGCCATGCCATCATTCTATTGAACCAGATTCTGAAGGTAATATCTGGTTCTGCAGCTACAACACTTCTACTAAAAATTCAAAAAAATATCAGATTCTGGATGATGCAATTGTAAAAATATCAGCCGAAAGCGGAAAAATTCTATTCCAGAAGTCTGTTTTTGAAATATTGATGGAAAATGGATATGGAAGAGGTCATTTTTTTATTAACCCTTTTATATCCTGCAATGATTCGTGTTTGGATTATATGCATCTAAACGACATACAGCCTGTCTTTGAAGACGCTAAATACTGGAAAAGAGGGGATCTTTTCTTAAGCCTCAGACATCAGAATCTGGTTTTATTGTATCGTCCATCCACGAATAAGATTATCTGGTCACAAAATGGGCCATGGTTAAGACAGCACGATGTTGATATTATTGATTCTGTTAAGATCGGAATATTTGGAAATAACGTTATTGATGCTTTCTTCCCTGATCAAAAGAACAGATTGTTGGAAGGCCACAACAATCAGTATATATACGATTTCTCGAAAAACGAAATATCTACACCCTATACAGATTTTTTTAAATCTTCCTCAATTGGAACTTATACGAACGGGAGATCAAGAATATTAAGCAATGGAGATATATTCGTTGAAGAAACAAATCATGGCAGAAACTTGTATGGAAACCGAAATTCTGAACTCATCTGGACGTATATCGAAAGGATAAATAACAAGAAAATTAGTCAGTTTACCTGGAGTAGATATATGACTGAAGAAGAATTTAATAAAGTTACATTTTTTAATGAAAAATAAGAATATATGGATTTATTTGCGAATTTTACTTGTATCATGTTGTACGTTGGCC
>CAIWTA010000119.1 GCA_903915465.1 uncultured Bacteroidales bacterium
TATTCTTTTTTCAATTCGCCCAATAGCATCATAGGAATGAGATACTCTATTATCTTCCGGTGTGGTTACTGCTTTCAAATTACTTCTTTCATCATAAATATATTGGTAGAGATCTTCATTTTCATTGATTTTTGAAATCACTCTGCCATTATCGTCATACTGATAAGTTGTTCCCAGCCCAACAGCATTTGTATAGGCCGTTAATTGAAAATTATCATTGTACTGTCGGGTACGGATTATTAGTTGTTCATCCCCGGTTCCTGAACCAGTTTTGTAGAGGTTACCGATAGCCCGCCCCAGAGAATCATGCAAATAAGAAATTTCAATTCCGGACTTTTCAATAGTTTTTATTACTTTATTAGCGGCATTGTATGCCCATGATTTTGCATTTTCATTATTCTTTTTCTGTGAGATCAACCTGTCAGCTTCATCATACTTGTTTTCTACAATTATCGCATTTTTACCATCATTTCCTGATTCAATCCTCCTCGTTATATTGTTATTTTCATCATATTCCAGTTGCACTTTTAGACCAGTTGCAAGGCAAATACTTGATTTTCTGCCCAGCCCATCATAATCAATTGATACAATATTGTTATTCTCTTTCCAAATAGTTACGGGCAAATTATTATCGCCATAAACAACTACAGAAGATGCAATTCCTTTTGCGTTATCCCAGTCGCTTTTGCTTAAAGCTTCACCTGGTTTGCTGTCAAAGCATTTTTCATTTATTTTAAATACCCTGTTCCATTCATCTAACTGGTATGTTCTTTCTTCAACCAAAATTGGCTTTCCTCCTTTTGAAGCAGGTCCGTCGTCTTCAAATCCCCAGGTTTGTATTTTCACAACATTACCATTGTCGTCTAAAACTTTTTTTACAGAAGTGCCGATAGGATTTATGAAACCAATTTCACGCTGATATCCGTCATAATTAAATAGTGTTTCATTCCCACCAGGGTCTGTTTGTTTTTTAAGTTGCCCACTTTTTGCATAACCACATTTATAGGAAGATGGTTGTTTACTTCCGAAACCTGATATTTTTTCTACCAATAGATTACATTCGTCATATTTGTATTCCGTAACATTTCCCATTGGTTGAATAAACTGAACAAGGTTTTCATTGGCATCAAGCACATATGTTTCTGTAATCATTTTATTGCCATCACCAAAAGTTCTTGATACCAAATTGTTTAAATCATTGTATGCATATATTGCTATGTTCTTTGATGAAGTAAGAACCAGGTTTTGTTGTTTATTGTCTAAGATGTAATGATCAAATGCCTTTGTTTCAGAAATGACATTATACTCCTCATCAAAATGAAATTCAATAATGTTAGTATCAGGTTTTCTTCCGATAGATGTTTCAACTTTCCCCATTGCGTTACGTTTTTGCTGAAATTCATTGCTCTTCGCATCAGTTCTCACAGCAATATTCCCATATATATCATACCTGAGACCATAAATTTGTTTTATTCCGTTAGCATCTTTTACTATGCCAGATAAAAATCCTCCCTGGTTGGTTAAATCGTCAAATCCTTTCTGTTTTTCACCCAAAGGGTCATTTTCGGGGTAATAATAATATACCTGAAGGGTGCCATCTGTATTTGTTTTCTTTATTAATTGCCCAAATGTATTGTACTCATAATTTTCTGATAATTTTTTTATTCTTGTTTTCCCTTTTTTAGTTTTCCCGTTTTTATCAATTGTTTGCACTATAACCTTTGCAAAGGATTTGTTTATAAGATTGCCATTGGCATCATACGTATAAATATCTTTTTGTCCTTTAGGATTTGTTTCACTTAGAAGCAATTGAAAATCCTTGCTGTATTCATAAGAAGTAACCAATGGTTTATCTGTCTTAACAGATGAAATATATTTTTGCTGAATTAAATTTCCCTGATCTTTTGACGATGTGTTTTTAGTGCTGTAAATCCATTCTGAACTATTACCCGCAGGGAAAATTCGTCTTGTCAATTCTCCGTGCTGATTGTATTCAGATAAAGTAATAAGGCTGACGAATCCTTTCTTCTGAATTACTTTTTCCTCCGGGGCAAATGAATTTGCACTAACCAATAAAATTCTTTTAATTTCATTTCCAGTCTCATTATGCAGTTGCGATTGAACAGCTCCATTCTTTAAAATGGTTTGAGTTTCTAAAACAATGGTTTCTCCTGCACTTTTTATTTTCTTATAATTAAATTTATAAGCTCCGTTTCCATGATCCTGTGCAGTTACCCGGCCTGTTTTTTTATCGTAATAATTTTTAAGAAATGTTTTACCTCTTGCATTTAACAAAGCAACCAGTCTTTTATTTTCATCATATTTATATCTCAGTGAAGTGCCTTTTGGAAAATCTCTTGTGCCGGGCTGCATTACTTCCACCAAGCACTTTTGGCTGTCGTATTTTAACTGCCATAATCTTCCCGTAAAATCTTCTAAGTGTGTTATCAGATTTTTAGTTAAGTGTAAAGTAATTGTACGATTGAGTGAGTCTGTTAAAATAATTTCATTCTCCGAATACCTGAATGAAATTGCATTTTCATTTCTATCCTGAATGCTTATTATTCGTCCACCGTTTTCAGGTAATTCAAAAACCTGCTTAATTCCGAATCGAAAGTTTTGAACAAACTGAGTTTTTTCTTTTACTAATTTGCAATACATTCCTTTTGGAGAAATATAAGAATCGCCATTACCTATTTTAAAAAGTAAACTGCGACCTTCTCCATCAAAATAAATTATGTCTTTACCTGATGTTACTAGTCGTCTTTCATAATTAAATGTCCAACCATAGCCTATCAACCCTAAAGTTTCAGATTGTGATGAACGATACGTTCGATCAAAACGAAAGTCAAGAGATCTCCCTAAAATTACCACATCTGTATACTTTGGAGAAAATTCTCCGCTATGTGCCAAAACTCTTTCACCGGTGAAACTTTCATTTTTTATTGGAGGTTGTATTACTTTCATAATTTTTATTTTATGAGTTAGTTGTGATTGAAATTAGGTTAAAATATTTGTTAAAAATAGTCAAAGATAAAATTGTAAACAAGTACTATAGTTAAGAAAGTTTTTGGTAACGCCCCGCTGGCAGCCGCATGTGCGGGAATTAGCAGTTTAAATATTTGATTTTCGTTCTCATGTTCATTAGCCACAACCAGTCGCATTACCATTATGCCCCGCATTGCTCGGCCGCAAGGTCGTGTGTGAGCTGCATGAGCATCATACAGCGCACACTTGTTGTAAGCTGTAGAAAAATGTCAAAAATACAAATCTTTTTTCGATAGCCAAAACGAGTGTGTGACTCTCCAGAGGGTGAAAGTCCCTTATACGTCGGGGTATGACCTGAAAGTATTAGCAAGCCGCATGGTGGTTTACTGTAAAGTAAGCACTGAACCGGAGCGAAGCGGAGCTCACGACCGAAGGGAGTAACGAAGCGGGACTGCAAAATCCGGTGCTGACGAACAGAACCGAGCGTAAGCGAGCTCATGAGCACCAATAAAGAATCAATATTATTGCGAATAAACGGTATATAAGGCATAATTATCCGGGTAAGCAACCACGTCCTTGCAACGCCTAAAGAACACAAAAAGGGTAGTTATGTAGATGCCGCAGGAATCGGAGGAAGGAAGATGCTCTTACCGGGGGAGATCCCGGAAGTGGGTTTGAGTTTGGGTTTAGGTGTGGGTGTGAGAAGACCCACCGGGAAGTCAGCAGAAGTCATAGTAGTTACGGAAACGAGCCGGCACCATTAAAAGATAGCTGGAGGTCTCACCAAAGTAGCGAAGGACTGAACGTTAAGCTGTTCCAAATGCAGCAGGGAGGTTTAA
>CAIWTA010000120.1 GCA_903915465.1 uncultured Bacteroidales bacterium
CTTGAAACAGCCGGAAGTTGGAAAAAGCTCTGGCAGATCCCTTCACCGGTCAGCCTGAGTGGGCACTATTACCGGGGCATCAACCGGCTGATCCTTTCATCGGATCCATTCAAGAGCCGGGTCTATGGAACATTCCAGCAGATCAGGGCCAACGGCGGCAAAGTCCGCAAAGGCGAAAAGGCCACCGTCGTTGTTTTCTGGAAAATGTCCGTCAACAAGGATGAAGTGACTCAGGAAACAAAAAAGATGTTTCTTCTCAGGTACTTCCACATTTTCAATACCGAGCAGGCCGACTTTGATGAGCAGGGTCTTGCAAAGATCGCCCAACTTCAGAACCTGGTCGAAGAAAAGCACAACGAAAGCCACGTTGATGCCGAGCAGATCATCATGGGGTATCACAACAAGCCGGATATCAATTTCTCGGACAAAGATGACCGTGCCTATTACTCCCCGTTGGCTGATATGATCTCGGTTCCGCAAATGAAATACTTCGCCAACGCATCGGAATTTTTTCGCACGGTTTACCATGAACTTGGCCATAGCACTGGACATCCCAAGCGACTGAACCGCTTCGATGGAGTATCCAATCACTTCGGGGATGAACCCTATTCAAAAGAGGAATTGGTCGCTGAGCTCTGTTCATCCCACCTTGCCGAGATCGCTCATCTGGAACTGAATATCCGAAACTCTGCCGCTTATATCGCAGGTTGGGCATCAAAGCTCAGGGATAACCAGAAATGGATCCTCTGGGCGGCATCCAGGGCAGAGAAAGCCGCTGATCACATCCTGGGAATCGTTTCCGAGGAACCCATTCCGTCTGATTCTTCAGAAGTTGAAACCCTTGAGCCTGCAATGGCTGGATAACAAATCTTTCTTCAAACCGGCGTGCCAGATGCCAATATAAGTCTCAAGGGCATGAGCATTCTATAATGTCACATACACATTACTCAGGAGATCCAAGACAGATCACAGCCCGTTTCCCATCAACCTGTCACACCTGCAGCAAACCGATCAAAAAGGGTGAAACCATTATCTACTGGCCAAACGGCAAAAAGGCCGGCCATTACGACTGCGATATCCAGGATTACCGCCAGTCAATAGCTTCCTTCGAAGACGAAGATCGCTATAATAATGTTTATCACTGATTCACCTGGAGAGCCTCTTTGATGAAGGTTCTCCCTTTTTTAATGCTTTTTTTCTTTGATAGTCCGGGACAAAGAAAAACCGCCAGGGAAAAAAGAAATCCAATGTTCCGGGGAACTTTTTGTGAAAAAGTACCAAAAACCCCACCCACAGTTACTCAAAATTTGTCGCAAAGTTAAACTCATGAAAATATCGTGTCACTAAACGCTGCCTCCTGACAGAACCGCAGCCCGTTGGGTTCATTCATTCCGTTGCACGGAAGTGACCTGAACGTTTGTTCCAGAATTTTCATTCCGTTTGTTGTCAGGGCATAAATTTTTTTAACCCTGGCGAGCCAGATGCCAAAATAAGTCCGCAGGGCAGCGGCGATCTGAAATGACAAAAGTAACGAACACCGCACTGAAACCGGGTAACGGAAAACCCAATGCCGAAGAAATGGCAATCGTGAAGACCATCCTCAATCCGGCAGAAAACAAAACCGAAGAGAAAAAGCCGGTTTTCCAGATTGAACCCGAAAAGCCGGTCATTCCCGCTCCTGAGCCAAAGAAGGAAATGACCATGATTGAGAAGATCCTCAAGATCGAAAACCTCCAGCTCGTCATTGAAAAGAGAGCCAAGCTGGTGCAGACTCGCTCCGAACTGGATCGCTTCCAGATCTCATCCAATGACTTTAACTGCACGATGCGGCTGAACGATTCAGACGGAAATGTCTTCACCACCAGCTTCACCCCGGGCATCAAGAAAGTCATCGAGTTTCTCAAGACCTCATTCGATTCAAGCATCACGGAAGCTGAAAACAAGATTACCTTCTGAATCTTTTCCTTGCGTCAAGATTCCGGCGTTCCGGCTAAGGCCGGAACGTCTATTTTTTGGTCGTAAAGTGATTCAATGAATTAAGGACAAGCCATCACTATTGATCATCTTATTGAATCACTGGTTTTTGATTTCTCGGTTTTTTACGCTAATCAGAAATGATAAAAATAGGAAAAATGGATTATTCAATTAAGGAAAGAAAGAATATGTTTACGTAAATTCGCAATGTTATGAAAGATGGTTTTTCATTGAATTTGATAACTTAAGTGTACTTCATATGTCAGCAACTAACTATGAATACGATGTTTTTATCAGTTATAGAAGAACTGATACTGGGACTTTTTGGGTCAAGGAGTATTTTAAACCACGATTAGAGGAAGAAATACAACAAGCTTATGGAGGACCTGTTAAAATATTTTTCGATTCAGCTGATATCCCAGTCGGTGCAAATTGGCCTAATACAATAAAAACAGCGTTGGCTACTTCACGTTGCATTGTCCCTGTGTTTTGTGGATTGTATTTTCAATCAGAGTGGTGTGTACGTGAGTTTGCGGTGTTTCATAATCGTCAGGAGATATTAAATCAGGGGAGAGTCATTAATCCTTATGAAATAATTCTCCCTGTTCTGGTAAGAGATGGCAATCACCTTCCACAGTCAGTCAATAGAATATTTAAATCTGTATTGAAAGATTATTTTACCGGTTGTGTTTCGTTTCGAACTTGCCCAGATTATAGAGATTTTGAAAGGGAGATTGTCAAACTTGCAGATGAAATTAGCAATGCGTTGAAAACGAAAACCCCAGTATGGGACAAGAGGTGGCTTTTAAATGAATGGTTAGATGAAGTCCCCATTAATCATTTTTTAAATCAAAGACCAGTTGTACTCCAAGAAAATCCTACATTAAAATGAGCAATATAATTACTTTCTATTCATACAAAGGAGGCGTTGGAAGATCAATGGTTCTTGCCAACGTTGCAACGATGTTATCCAAATGGGGATTCAAAACCTTGATTGTCGATTTTGATTTGGAAGCCCCCGGTCTCCATTATTTTTTTAATTCTCAAATCAGAAATTTCAATGATCTTGGAAAAAGAAAGGGCATGTTGAATTTCTTAAATCAGGATCATAAGAACCCTCGATTAAAATGGCAAGACCTTGTTGTTCCCATAATTATTCAACCAACTAGCAAGGAAAAAAACATCAATCCCAGTACAATTGATTTAATTCTTGCTGGTAACAAAGGTGAATCAAGTTATACCAATGAATTAAAGAAGTTTAATGCAAGAAATTTCTATAAGAACCATAATGGTAGTATGGTTATCGAAAAATTACGTGATGATTGGAAAAATAGCTATGATTTTATCCTTATTGATTCAAGAACTGGAGTCACAGATATTGGTGGAATATGCACTATTCAATTACCGGATATTCTCGCTACTTTGTTTACCGCAAATGAACAGGGTTGGATAGGAATAAAAGACATTACTGTTAAAGCAATAAAAAATCACAATGACATTCCTTTTGAAAGGGAAAGGTTAAAAGTTTTTCCCATTCCGACACGTATTGATAATACTGAAAAATTACTTACTGAAGAATGGCTTAAAAGATTTTCTGAAGAGGTAAAGTCAATTATAGGCAATTGGATACATACTGAAATAAACATTAGGCAATTTATTGATAAAATTTATGTGCCTTATATCCCTTATTATAGCTTTGGTGAAAGACTTTCTGTTCTTGATGGTACATCAGATCCTAAGGGTATTGGCTATGCTTTAACAACAATAGCTTCATTACTTGCAAATAGATTAGTGGATAGCAAGCTGTTTTTTGATTCTCGTGATGAGTATATTCGGAAGATTGAAAATTCAATCAAAGAGAGACAGTCAGCAGAAATAATGAATGATAGTAGATTAAATACAGTTAAACTATCTGTTATTGGAGAATCCGCCTCAGGAAAATCCACATTAATAGACGCCTTGTTTTTCAATAATATTCAATCATATGATTTGGAGTCAACACATGGTTTAGAGACAACAAAATATATTTTTAAATCAAAAAATGAAAATTACCGCATTAATATATGGGATTTTGGAGGGCAGGAAATTTATTCGGGCATCTATCAATTTTTCCTCACAAAAGGATCGATAATATTGTTAGTGCTAGATTCTAGAAACATAGAACTCTCTTTACAAATCGAAAACTGGTTGGCAACCATAAATTTGTTAACAGAATCTAGTCAAATTTTTATATTCCTTAATGACAAAATAAAATCATCCAGACCCACTGGTTTCGATTCATTAATGTTTCAAAAAAATTATCCAAACGTTAAAGTGTTTACAGGAAGTATTCGTGAAACCGAGACAACTGAATTATTAAGAGATGAAATAGAAAAGGTTGTCACATCTTTTCCTTCTGTTATTATACCAAGGTCTTGGAGAAACATTCTAGACAAAATTGATAATATTGTTGATTCCTGCTCATATATTTCCCTCGCTGAATTTTCAAATATATGTAAAGAGTTTGGTGGAATTAATGATAGTGATCAAGTGTTAGAAATAACTTCCTTATTTCATAGTAATGGTACTATAATTCATTATCAGGATGATTCTTATCTGAAAGATTATATTTTTATTCGTATAGGTTTAATAATAAAAGCTGTTTATAAAATATTTGAAGATAGTAATTTGATTAACGTTTCTAAAGGGTATTTTGATCAAAAGGACCTTGAAAAAATTTTGAATGATGAGGAATTTAAGGACCTTCATTATGCAATTTTAAAATTAATGTTAAAATTTGAACTTGCTTATACATTTAATAATCAACAATTAGAGAAATATCTTATTCCACAATTATTATCGCCAATACAACCCGATTATAATTGGGAATCGTTTAACACGTTGCACTTTATTTACCAATATGAAGTTGTTCCCAAGGGGCTACTAAATAAACTAATTATCAGGTTGCAGCATTTGATTACTGATTCTAAACTATTATGGAGAAATGGTTTTGTTGTAACATATGAAGAGAGCAAGGGTGAGGTTATTGAAGATTTTTCCAAAAGAAAAATTATGGTAAAAACTAATGGCATAAATAGTAAAAGCTTATTAATTAATATTTCAAATGAAATTGATACGATTAACAATGAATACGCTTTGCTTAAATGTGAAAAATTGATACCATGTAATTGCAAAGAATGTCAATCAATAGAAAATCCATTCTATTTTAGTTATGCTACTCTGAATAGTTATTTGCAGCACAAAATGCATGAGGTACCTTGTCCGAACTCATCTTTAATGATATCAATTCGAGATCTCATTGAACCATTTTCAAAATTTGAAGTAGGTAAAAACAGAAAGAAATCACCAGTGAATATTTTCATATCATATGCTCATGAAGACCTTGATATGAAGAATAGTATTGAAAAATATTTATGGCCTCTTAAAAAAGATCAAAATGTTTCTATTTGGTTCGACCAGATGATTGAACCTGGAACAAATTGGAAAAATGAAATTCAACAAAAAATGTCAGATTCAGATATAATAATTTGCATTGTAAGTGCTGATTATTTAAGTAAAGATTATATTTGGGAATTGGAATTAAAAGATGCCTATGCGCGAAACAAAAAGATAATTCCAGTAATCTTAAGGCCTTGCCTTTGGGAGGATACCATTTTAAACAATTTTAGTGCGTTGCCTAATCAAGGAAAGCCGATTTCAAAATTTGAAGATAAAGATGAAGCCTTCAATGAAATTGCGAAAAACCTAAAAATATTAATTGAATAGTTATATATATTTCGATTAATCACCCTGAGAAACAATAATAAAATTATGAATTTTCTAATTGTTATGAGTATGACAAATAGCTATTATTTTTTTTTTAGCGATCAACAAGCTGAAACAAAATATTCAATTGAGCCACTTTGGTGGTTGTTAATAATTGTAGCTGCTATTATCTTGGTTGGGGGTCTATATTGTTTTTTTAGTAGAAAGAAGTATCGGATTGTGAATATGGGCTTCGAGGTATCTGGAAGCCCCAAATTTACTTTTAATGTTGAAAGGAATACCCAAAATTTATATATAGCGAATCGCATCTATATGGAGTTAATTACTCGTAAAGCCGCACTTGAATTTGAAGAGGACAAAGATGTTATTATAGAAGTATATAATTCATGGTATAAACTATTTAACATTATTAGAGAAGAAATCAAAAATGTGCCTGGCGATTATTTAATAAATCATGATTCATCAAAAGCTCTTATAGGTTTAACTGAAAAAATTTTAAACCTAGGCCTACGACCTCATTTAACAGCCTATCAGGTAAAATTTAGAAAATGGTATACTTCGGAAACAAAAAAGCTTACAAACATGAACCTTACTCCACAAGAAATTCAAAAAACGTATCCCTATTATGCTGATCTTGTTGTTGATTTGAAAAAAGTAAATAAAGTATTAATTGATTATTCAAAAGATTTATTAACTCTTATTCAGAAAAATTAGTAGTATTGTAGTCTTTTTTTAATTATCTTCCTATAGAAATGTTTTCCATCGATTTGATTCAACGAGAATTTAGTTGTTTCATGCTTTTATGGATTTTAACTGATAGAAACTAGTCAATTATCTTTTCACGATTGAAAAATCACCTATTGCACTCTAATGTTATTTTACAAAATAGATGTATTAAAAATTATATTATCAAACAGTATCTTATTTCCAAATTTAGCGTAAAGTATTTTATTTTCAGTTTCATCTAAATAGGTTCGACCAAGATCATCTTTTGCAATGCTTACTTGAATGCCTGAACTTTCTAATATCAAGACGTCTGGATTTATTAAATAAGCTGCAGCAAGTGGATCCCATGCAAAATATAAATTATCATATATCCAATTCTCAACATTTTTAAGAATTGAGTATGTTATTTTGTTTTTTCTATTCTTCCATTTACTAAATACTAAATAGCTCTTATCAATTTTAATGGAATTAGACGCATCTAAAGGAACCAAAATAATATTTTTTAAATAGCTTAGACAAATCTTAGCTGCCAAAGGATCACAATAAAAGTTCCATTCTGAAAACCTGTTTTTTGTTTCATTAATTTCATTGTCGAAAAGATTTCCTTCAACACTAATTGCTCCACCCATTATGATTGTGGTAATGGATCTGAGCTTTCCCATCCTATCATTAACAATAAGATTTTCAATATTTGTCAACGGTCCTAAAGTCAGTAGAAACTGATTATTCGCTTTGAAAGAATTTAAAATATTTATAGCATCAAATTCTAGAATTCGTTTATTTCCTGAATTAATATTTAATACTTTATATCCTACTTCAGTTGATTGCTGCTTCCAACTTTTAGGAAAGAAATTAGTCTTACCTAGTGAATCACTTTTGCCTATATAAATAGGGGTATTTATATGCCCATAATAATCTAGAAGTCTTCGAATTATTTGAGCACCATCCTTAGGTTCAGTCAACCCATGAACACATGACACACCTATAATTTCAATATTTCTTGAATTTAATAATAGATCTATGGCGATTAGATCATCAGTTCCACAATCGGTATCTATAAAGACATGTTTTACTTCAACTGAGCACATAAATGGGTAGATAATTATGATTTTATATATTTAGAAGAATATTCTAAATTCGAGAGTAACATGAATTGTTATATTAAGTTGTAAAAATCAGTGAATTAATCGAGTCTCCAGATTTTATTAATTTGCTGGAATTGCGTTATGATATAATCAAATGGTAAATTCTTTCCGATTTTTGCAATTTCAATATTTAGCACATTTGATGGGACAAGTAAGTCAGGATGACCCCATGGTCTTTCGACTTCTTGTCTTGGACTAAAAATCCAAATTGTTTTAAGACCAAGATTTTTTGCAGGTATAATATCTTTTTCTAATGAGTCACTTATAATAGCTATTTCATCAGGAGGGAAATTGAATTCTTCAATTACCTTAAGCAGCAATTCTATCTTTAGTCCTGTTTCATCTGTACTATCACCAGACACAATTAAATCAAATAGATCTGGTTTTAAATCAAGCAATTGCATTCTTAAATCGAGGGTAGAAGGGGAAGCGTTAGTAGCTATGGCTGTTTTAATTCCTTTTATTTTCGCTTTGAAAAGATATTCCTGAACCCCAGGGAATAAATGGATATAGCGTGAATTTTCATAATGAACCCTTTTAAAATCTTTAAATGAAAGACCAAGGGTCAAGCAATGTTGGAGATAGTCGTACCATAACCTATCCTTTTTATCAAAAAGATCTTTTAGCCATTTGTGATATTCTTTAGCCTCTTCTTTATTTCTGGGTATACTAACGCACAAGGCATCATCAAATGAATCTTCTTCGACCAATGTTTTACGCCAATCGAAGATTATTAGTTTTGGCAAGGTTGGTGGTGTAAGATAAATATCGTGGTTATTGAGGTTAAAATTTGGTGAATATGTTACAATTTGCCAAATCCTTTCTTTAGATATTTGAGTATATGATGAAATTGCCTCAATACTAAAACGATTTTCACATACTATTGCAAATTGTATTGCTGCCTCTTCAGGAAAAAGAAATGCTCTATTTTCCAAAGTAATTATTCCCAAATGAGCATCAGATTTAACATCAAAGAAGAGTTTTGGAGGGATTACTATTTTATTTAGTTTATCTATTCTGTCACTACGAAGAAATTGCTTTAGTAAATCAAACCTATTTATTGTAACCGTTGGTTTACCTTTAAGTTGCTGTACGAGTTTTTCCAAATTCAGCGAATAGTCATCACCAAATATGTCAAAACACTTTCTATGGGAAAGAATTGGAGGTAGGGGCACAAAATCCAGTCTTGCAGGAATAACCTTTATTGTGGAATTGAGGTGTTCTTTCATTAAGGCAGTTGCCCATTCCTCTTGTATCCAATTATTTTTCTCAGTATTTTTTGAGAAAAAAACAAGTAAATATTTAGCATTATTTATAGCCTTCGAAATTGACAAAGGAATTGAATCTCCGAACAAAATCTCATCTTCATCAAGCCAAAAATCAATATCATATAAACGTAAGTCCTTTGCGATTTTCCTTATTGCGTTTATGTCAGCTGATGCATGTGAGATAAATATCATATGGGATTTTTTATCAATATTATTGTTTTATAACATTTTACATGGTAAATTTATAGAAATTTTATTGTGAATATCCAAATTCTTTATAACTATTTATATAGACCTATTAGCATAATCCTTGTATTAACCTGATTAATATATTTAAGGAATTTTGCCCTTCTTAATTCTCGAATTACACTTACACTTCGACTTCACTTTGTAAAAGGAAATTATATATTTTTGGATACCCATTTGGATACCCAAAAAAGAAAAACCCACGATTGACGTGGGTTTTAGTGGTGTTTTCGTACCCGGAGCCGGAATCGAACCGGCACGAGATTACTCTCATTGGTTTTTGAGACCAACGCGTCTACCTATTCCGCCATCCGGGCGAAGTGAGTGTGTGTTTGAGTGTGATGGAAGTATTGGTGTGGAATGTGTGAGAAGTGCATATGGGTGAAGTAAGTGTATGTTTAGGTGTGTTTTAGCTTCCGTCCGTGGCCCCTCCCCCAATTGGGGGAGGGGAACGGGGTGGAGGCAGGGCTGCAAAAGTAAACAAATTTTCTTTTCAAACACAAACCTTACTACATTGGCATAGTTTAATTTGCAGGATTTCAAAGAATAGCTTAATTTCGCGCCCGGATTTAAACCTCCTTTGGCATGCCAAATCAAGTTAAAATTTTCTCTGGCCGGGCCATGAACTTCCTGGCACAAAAGATCGCAAAAAATTACGGTACCGACCTTGGAACTGTTGTTGTCACGGATTTTTGTGACGGTGAATTCCAACCATCATTCGAAGAAAATATCAGGGGAAACGACATTTTTATTGTGCAGTCTACTTTCTCACCAGCCAGCAACCTGTTAGAACTACTCATGCTGATTGATGCAGCCAGAAGAGCCTCGGCGAGAAATATCATTGCCGTGATTCCCTATTTCGGATATGCCCGCCAGGACCGCAAAGATAAACCCCGTGTTTCTATAGCTGCCAAATTGGTGGCAAATCTGCTTTCTACTGCCGGCGTTCAGCGTATCATCACCATCGACCTGCATGCCGACCAGATCCAGGGGTTCTTTGACGTCCCCGTCGACCACCTTTATGCTTCATCCATCTTTTTGCCTTATCTCCGCAACCTTAACCTGCCCAAGCTTACAATGGCTTCTCCTGACACAGGTGGAACACGAAGGGTGGCTGCATATGCAAAGTTCCTGAATACCGACTTTGTAATCTGTTACAAACAACGATCTAAACCGAATGAAGTAGATAAAATGGCGTTGGTGGGTGAAGTCGAAGGACGTGATGTGATCCTTGTCGACGACATCGTTGATACTGCCGGTACATTGACCAAATCAGCAGAAATCATCATGGCCAATGGCGCCAATAGCGTCCGGGCAATCTGTACGCACCCCATACTATCAAATAATGCGGTCGAAACAATCGAGAAGTCAGTTTTATCTGAACTCGTGGTCACAGATACTATTCCTCTGCAAAAAGAATGCAAAAAAATCAAAGTCCTTACTACCGCCAGCCTCTTCGCCGAAGTCATTAAACGCGTGGAAAGCCATGAGTCTATTAGCTCTTTGTTCAAATTTGGAGAATAAAAATAAACGATATTCGAAAATCGACTAATCGTAAATCATAATCACAATTATTACTTTTATACAATCATTAATTAATTTATTTAAACCATGAAAACAGTATCATTGAGCGGTTCTCTAAGGGAGAACGTAGGGAAAAAAGATGCTAAAAAACACCGGAAAAATGGGGATTTCCCATGTGCAATTTACGGTGGAAAGGAACAGGTACATTTTGTTGTTAATGAAAAAGCCTTCAAAAAGATCTTCAATGTTCCGGCAGTGTTTATTATTAAACTTAATATCAACGGAAATGAATACGATTCAATTGTTCAGGATGTACAGTACCACCCTGTAACAGACCGGATTCTTCATGCCGACTTCCTTGAAGTAATGCCTGACAAACCAGTCGTAATTGCTGTTCCGGTAAAACCGGAAGGCGTTCCAACAGGAGTTCTTAAGGGTGGCAAGTTCATCGTAAAGTTGCGGAAAGTTAAAGTGAAAGCTTTCCCTAAAGACCTACCTGACTTTATCGTGGTAAAAACAGATGATCTGGATATTGGTGACTCCATAAAAGTTATGGATATCAAGTATGAAAATATCACATTTCTGGATCCTCCCAGCACTGTTCTCGTTGGCGTAAGAACTGCACGGGCTGTTGTGGAAGAAGTTCCTGGCGCACCCGGAGCAGCTGAAGAAGGAGCTGCCGTACCAGAAGCTGGTAAGGAGAAAGAGGGAGAAAAAGAGAAGAAGTAACACTTCTCTTATTATCAATTTCTTCTTGGGTGTTGGGGTTGTCGTATTCCAACTTATTAAGAAAAAACAGTCACTACATAAGCAGCCTTGGCTTCTTCTGTTCCTACGAAACCGGAAATCGAACGTAGTGAGATAGAAGAAGGCGGGGCTGTGGTATGGTGACGAAGCCAGCCCGGCCTATGGGCAACTGCAATATGAAATACCTCATCGTTGGTCTGGGAAATATTGGCGAAGAGTACGCAAATACCCGCCACAACATCGGATTTATTATAGCCGATGCTTTCGTTCAGAACATGAAGTCGACTTTTTCTACCGGGCGTCTGGCATCCGTCGCAAAAGTGGCTATTAAAGGGCGTACTTTCATTGTTATTAAGCCCTCCACATTCATGAATCTAAGCGGAAAAGCAATCCTCTACTGGATGAATAAAGAGAAGATTCTTCCGGAAAATATCCTCATTATTGCCGATGACCTTGCCCTTCCCCTTGGATCTCTCCGCCTTCGGAAAAAAGGTTCCGATGGTGGACACAATGGCCTGATTAGTGTTATAGAAAGCCTGGGAACCGCAGAATTCCCAAGATTACGGGTAGGAATTGGATCCGAATTTCCTAAAGGATACCAGGTTGATTATGTGTTGAGCCCTTGGACCAAGGGGGAAGAAAAAATCTTAACCCCAAGGATAGAACTGGCAGTTGAAATAATTAAAAACATTGGACTCGTCGGGGTTGATAAAACAATGAACCTGTTCAACAATAAGTGATGCAGCCATGTCAAGGCATTCGCAAAAATCATCAGACACATTTTAGAATATCAGAACAACTGACCTCATTTACTATCAGAATTCTGAATTCCTGCATTCTGAATTCCTGCATTCTCATGGAATAAATGCGCAGCAAGCTACGGGAAATTGACCCATAAAAAGATTAAATCCAAAAGAATTTGGTTTTGTGACTACACTCAGCTTCCTGTGTCATCCCTTTTTTTTTATCCTTTCTATTTTTGTCTATATTTGCAGCATAACAGTAAATTCCCTGCATTATGGAGGAACAGTCACCTTATCGTAAATATAAGATTATCATTGGCGTATTAGCTGCCGTGCTTTTAATTCTCTTTATCTGGTTAATTACCCAAAGAACACAATTGACGAAGCTCGTCAAAGAAAAAGAAACAGAAAAAACCGAGCTTCAGAAGGAGCTGGATTCTGTGATCCAGGAGCATAACAAGACAAAAGCCGCGTATGGTCAACTCGCAGATTCTTTAAAGGTGAAGGACAGCCTGATTCAGGCTAATGCCATTGAGATCCGCAAATTACTCGACTCGCAGTGGGAATTTAATAAGGTCCGGAAAAAACTGGCCAGATTACAGACTATCGCCCAGGGCTATGTCCGGCAAATGGATTCGCTTTATGTTGTAAACCGTGAACTACAGTCGGAAAATGAAAAAATCCGTCAGGATTTTCATAACGAACAAACAAAAGCTAAGGCGCTGGTGAAGGATAAAGAAGCCCTGACCGAAAAAGTCAACCAGGCTGCCATTCTCAGGGCTTATGGAATCACCGTTACTCCGCTCAAAGTCAAAGTCGGCGACAGGGAGCAGCCAACTGATAAAGCCAACCGCACAGACCGACTCAGGATATGCTTTACAATCGGGGAAAATCCATTGGTTAAAGCCGGAGACCGGATCATTTATGTGCGGGTAACCCGTCCCGATAATGTTGTTGTTATCAAAAGTAAATACGATACATTTACGTTTAACGGGCAAACCATCGCTTATTCTCTCCGCCAGGATATCACATACCAGGGAAAAGCGATGAATATCTGTGTGAATTGGACGAAAAAGGAATCTGACAAACCCTCAATGAAGGGAAAATACGCTGTTTCCGTGTTTACGGAGGATAAAGAGATAGGTACTGGTTCCTTTGAATTGAAATAGCGATGAATGAAAACAAGATGCGGATTGGGATACTGACCGCAGGGGGAGATTGTCCGGGGATCAATGCAGCCATCAGGGGAGTTGGTAAGACTGCCATTCTCGAGTATGGTATGGAAGTGATTGGCATTTCATCAGGCTTTCTGGGCCTCATCAACCAGGAATATTCGATACTCGATGAAAACCAGCTCTCTGGAATCCTCACACTGGGGGGAACAATTCTTGGTACTTCAAGGGAGAATCCATTTAAAAAAGGACCGGCATTTAATACTATCGACAAGCCTAAGCTGATCAAAAAGCATTATAAAGAGCTGGGGCTTGATGCACTTGTGTGTATCGGTGGAAACGGGACTCAACGGACAGCAAGTTTATTATTTGAAGAAGGTTTGAACGTTATTGGTATTCCCAAAACTATCGACAATGATGTTTGGGGAACGGATGTTTCTTTTGGATTTGATTCGGCCCTCAACATTTCGGTTGAAGCCATTGATAGACTCCATACAACGGCGAACAGCCATAAACGCATTATGGTGATTGAAGTGATGGGGCATCATGCAGGATGGCTTGCTTTATATTCGGGCATTGCAGGAGGAGGAGATGTAATCCTGATTCCTGAAATTGATTACGACATTTCCATCGTTTCCAAATACCTGAAAAAAAGGGTAATGAACAAAAAGCCTTATTCCATCGTGGTAGTAGCGGAAGGAATAGCATGTCCAAAGGGTCAGGAACCTGCTCATTACATATCAAATTCTATTTCCGAACAGACCGGGCTGGAGACCAGAGAAACCATTCTTGGATATATTCAACGCGGAGGGAGTCCTTCGCCAATGGACCGGGTACTTGCCACAAGGTATGGCGCCCATGCCGTTGAACTTATTGCCAAAGAACATTTCGGGGTGATGGTTGCCTTAAGGAATGATGAGATAATTTCTGTTCCGCTGAAAGAAGTGGGGGGAAAATTACGCACGGTTCCTTTGGATCATCCGTTGATTGAAAAAGCTATAAGAATGGGCGTCTGCGTAGGAAATTGCAAGGGTTAATCTCCAAATTTGATGTCTTTCACATTCAGTTGCAAGCTGACGGACCCGTTCCATTCGTTTTCCTCAACATGGTAGCAGATATTGAAAGGAATTCCCTTTTCGATTTTCGATAACAGTTCCCCTTGCTGAAAAGCAATGGCAGAAAATGGTCCACCGGAAATTTCCGGATGAACCACAAAAAGTTTCAAATGATTTTTCCCCACAATCCTTGAGCCGCCGGCATCAATAATGCCATCTGTTTTGAACAATGGTGATAAATTTCCTGGACCAAACGGTGCAAATTGTCTCAGGACACTATAAAACCTTGAATGAATGGCATTGAGTGGAAGTTCAGCATCGATTTCAATTTCTGGGACCAGGTCTCTGCCTTCCAGTTTTTCGATGACAACACTTTCAAATCGGTCAATAAAAGCAATAAGATTTTCTGGTTTCAGGGATAAACCTGCGGCATATTTATGCCCTCCAAAATGCTCCAGCAGATCACTGCATGAATCAATGGCATCATAAATGTCGAAATCTTTGATCGAACGTGCAGAACCTGTGATAAGCTCGCCGGAAAGTGTTAGTACCACTGTTGGCCGGTAATAATGTTCGGTTAAGCGTGAAGCGACAATCCCGATCACACCTTTATGCCAATCAGGATCATAAATAATTGTGCTTTTTGCTTTTTGCAGCCGCTCATCCATACTGATCATGTGAAGTGCCTGCTGCGTTGCGAATGTATCGAGTTCCTTACGTTCCGTATTATTATCATTGATCTTTGTACCTAATTCCAGCGCTTCTTCACGTGTTTCACAGACCAGCAGCTTTACGGAATTACGCCCGCTTTCAATTCTTCCGGCAGCATTGATCCTTGGCCCGACAAGGAAAACGAGATCGCTTATGGTAAGTTCCTTTCCAAAGTATTTGGTTACGGTGCTCAAAAGGTTTTTCTGGACGTTGCTGTACTTTAGGATCGCTTCGAGCCCTGGTCGCGGCTGGCTATTGATCAGCTCCAGTCCGTAAAAAGCCAGGATCCGGTTCTCTCCTGTAATATCAACAATGTCTGATGCAATACTCACAACCACCAGGTCGAGGTACAGTTTCAGATCCTCGAAAGGAAGATTTCTTCTTTTGTGGAAGGCCTGAATGAGTTTAAAACCAATGCCACATCCCGACAATTCTTTATAAGGATAATTGCAGTCATGGCGTTTCGGGTCTAATACAGCAGATGCAGCAGGCAACTCACTTCCGGGCCGATGATGATCGCAGATGATGAAATCAACCCCCTTGGCTGTAGCATATTCAATCTTTTCAACTGCTTTAATGCCACAATCAAGGGCAATAATCAACGAAAAGTTATTCTCGGCAGCAAAATCAATTCCCTTGAAAGAGATCCCATACCCTTCGGTATATCGATCAGGAATATAAAAATCAATTGGATTGTAAATCTTATGAAAGTATGTGTAGACAAGTGCAACCGCAGTGGTTCCATCAACATCATAATCTCCGTAAACAAGAATTTTTTCATTCTTGAGAAAGGCCGTCTCAATCCTTTCCATGGCTTTTTCCATGTCTTTCATCAGGAAAGGATCAAAAAGATCTTCCAGCTTAGGGCGAAAGAACACGCGGGCATCTTCGAAGGTTGTGATCCCTCGCTGAACAAGCAGACTGGCAAGGTTTTTGTCAATGTTAAGCGCCTGTGCGAGTCTCTCCACACAATTCTTCTCACCTTTTTCTTTAAGCACCCAGCGCTTTTCCATAATTCCTAAATCCTTTGTAAAAGTAAAAAAAATCCCTTTGCCTTATCAGATTTAAAAAATGATTTAAAAACAAGGATTACTGATTCTTGATTTGCGAGGTCCACATTGTCGCTTTGAATTGTTTTTCTGTGCAGTTTCAACACTATTTACGAAACAAGGAACCCATTCCTTAATCGCAGAAAATGGAAAAGGTAATATGAAAGCGGAAAAAAAAACAAATGCCAAATAACCCTTTTTACGAAAGGATCATCTTAGAATTCTGCATTCTTTGGTGTTCGTGGAAACGGAATCACATCACGGATATTCGCCATTCCGGTCACAAATAGAATCAGCCTTTCAAATCCAAGGCCGAAACCGCTGTGTGGTGCTGTACCGAATTTGCGGGTTTCCAGGTACCACCAGATGTCTTTTTCAGGGATATTCAATTCACGGATTCTGCTTAAAAGACTGTCATAATTCTCTTCCCGTTGTGAGCCGCCGATAATTTCACCGATCTTCGGGAAAAGTACATCCATGGCACGGACAGTCTTGCCATCACTGTTTTGTTTCATGTAGAAGGCCTTGATTTCCTTCGGATAATCTGTCAGGATGACGGGTTTCCCGAAATGTTTTTCAACCAGATACCTTTCATGTTCCGATTGCAGATCCGTGCCCCAGTCTACCGGAAATTCCCATGTCTGGCCCGAAGACTTAAGAATGGTGATGGCTTCAGTATAAGTCAGCCGGATAAATTTATTTTCGACAATTTGCCTGAGACGGTCAATCAATTCATTATCATACATCTTGTTCAGGAATTCCAGGTCGTCCAAACAATTATCAAGCGCATATTTAACGAGATACTTCACAAAGTCCTCGGCCAGGTCCATGTTGTCATTGATATCAAAAAAGGCCATTTCCGGTTCGATCATCCAAAACTCAGCCAGGTGTCTTGGTGTATTTGAATTCTCTGCCCTGAAAGTAGGTCCAAAAGTATAAACCAGCGATAAAGCCAGGGCTGCGAGTTCAGCTTCCAACTGACCTGATACTGTAAGGTTGGTTTCCTTGCCAAAAAAATCTTCGGCAAAATCAACCGTTCCGTCTGGTTTTAGCGGCGGCTTGGAGGCGTCGAGTGTGGTCACTCGGAACATGGCTCCGGCACCTTCTGCATCCGAACCGGTAATAATTGGTGCATGAATATAGTAAAAACCGTTATCGTTGAAATATTGATGAACCGCAAATGCCATTGCATGGCGGATCCTCAGTACTGCGCCAAAAGTATTTGTCCGTGGCCGAAGATGGGCAATTTCACGCAAAAATTCCAGTGAATGGCCTTTTTTCTGCAACGGGTAAGTTTCAGGTTCAGCAGATCCATAAACATGAATCTCTTTTGCCTGCAACTCCACAGGCTGCCCAGCTGCAGGAGATTCCACAAGGATGCCTTTCACCATGATGCAGGCGCCGGTATTAACCAGTTTCAGTGTTTCCTCAGGAAAATTGGCAACTTCTGCGACTACCTGGATATTATGTATAATAGATCCATCATTGAGTGCAATGAAATTTATATTCTTATTCCCACGGCGGGTTCTCACCCATCCCTTCACCATAAATTCTTTTCCGGTCTCTTTAGATTTGAGCAATTCCCGAACTTTTATCTGTTGCATTGTTCCCATTTAAAATTGTTTATATAACCTGCAAAATTACTCGAATTGCTGATTTCTACCAACAGGAAAATAATTCTATCTTTACACACGATAATCACATCAGTAAGAATATCATTTTCAGTACGCACAGCGTTTTTATCTGACATCCGATGAATTAAAATCGGAAGCCTTGATCTGCATTTCATGGGATCACCACTTGATATTATTCCTTTAGACCATTGGTTACCGTTGAATTCATCTCCGCTGATCGTGGCTGGTCCATGTAGTGCTGAGTCGGAAGAACAGGTGCTTGATACGGCCCGTGAATTGGCGAAAATACCGCAGGTTACTGTGTTCCGTTCAGGCATCTGGAAACCACGTACTCGTCCCAGCGGTTTCGAAGGAGTAGGAAATGCAGGGTTGGTATGGTTGCAGAAAGTCAGGCAGCAAACCCGGTTGCTTACTACTGTGGAGGTGGCGAATCCCGATCATGTCAAGGTTGCTTTGAAATATGACGTTGATATTCTTTGGATCGGAGCACGGACTGTTGTGAATCCATTTTCTGTCCAGGAAATCAGTGAAGTTTTAAAAGGGGTTGACATTCCGGTAATGGTAAAAAACCCATTAAATCCAGATATCAAGATCTGGATCGGGGCACTGGAACGGCTGAACCATGTAGGTATAAAGAAACTCATCGCAGTACACCGGGGTTTTTCATTTTTCAAACGTACACCTTACCGCAACTCTCCTATGTGGGAGATCCCTATCGAGCTGAAACAATGGTGTCCTGAATTGCCCATACTTGTTGACCCAAGCCACATCTGCGGAGAAACGGGATTGCTTCTGTCTGTTTCTCAGAAAGCCCTGGACCTGGAAATGAATGGCCTGATGGTCGAATCACACATTCACCCTCATGAAGCACTGACAGATAAAGAACAGCAGATCACTCCGGAACATCTGAAAATACTGCTATCCCATCTTATCATCCGAAAAAAATCCGGGACAATAGATTTCGAGAACAAACTCGAAGAACTTCGTTCAGAGATAGACAAACTCGATGAAGAATTGATTGATATTCTTGCGAGAAGAATGGACATTGCAGAAGAGATCGGGAAATATAAAAAGGAGAACAACATCACAATCCTGCAATTGAAGCGTTGGAGCCAGGTTATCCGGGAACGCGTGTTGGCCGGCGAAAAAATGGGTCTGTCCCGGGAATTTCTATTGAAGTTGCTGGAAGCCGTTCATGAGGAATCGATCCAGCGGCAGACAGAAGTTATGAACCGCGAAAACAACGCTACATCCACTTCCTCTTCTTGAAATAAATCACCATCGTTACAGCAATCAGTATCATTGCGGAGGAAAGGATCAGAAAGGATTCCGATTGATCCTGGCCAGGGAGTTTGATGTTCATGCCATACAGGCTGGCAATGAATGTAAGAGGTAACAATACCGAAGAGATGAGTGTAAGGATCTTCATCACCTCATTGGTTTTGTTGACCTGCAGAGAATCAAATGTTTTTGAATATCCGCTTATCAGCTCACCATCATCTTCCACAATATCCCACACACGCTGGTAAACATCCATGATATTTCCCCAGTAATCCTCCATCTTTTCCGAAAAACCTTTGATTGACCCGCTTTGAAGCTGATTGAAAAGAACCAGTTGCGGCTTAAACATCGTGTTGAGGAGGATCACATTTTTCCTGGTGATGGAAATCTTTTCAATGATCTTTTCAGCATGCCGGCCAAAAAGCAATTTGCCACAATCATCAACATCTTTATTTACCCGGTCAACCAGTTTCTTCGTATCTTCCATTAAATGCTCCACGATGCGGTAAAAAAGATCATCACTGGTAACGACATCAAGATTCACTCTATCCTCTTTCCTGGTCTTTTCGGCATTAAACAAATCTTTCACCAGCCAATGAGATTTTCCAATTGTTATCAGAAAATCCTTTCCCCAGAAAATTTTAAACTCCTTCGTCTCCACAAATGTGTTTGTTTCATTAAAACATGGGAAATGAAGAATCAGAAATAGATAATCATCATAGATATCAACCTTGGGACGTAAGTTTTCCAAGGTCCGGCAATCTTCAATATCCAATGGATGGAAATTATAATGCGATTGCAATGCTTTAAGATCTTCTTCGGAAGGTCTTATCAGGTGCGACCAATGAAGATTCCCGATTGTAACAGTTTCGATCAAAGAAAGTAGTGTTAAGAATTAGCGCATTATGATAAGTTTCTTTACTTCTGAAGTACCAAAAGATCCCTGCATTCTGTAGAAATAGATTCCGGAAGGGTAGTTTTCAGTAGAAAAATCAACTATTCCAGAATTATTATTAACCACAAACTTTTGGAGTGTGATTCCTCTGGAATCCATGAGGTCAAGTTCTGCAGGTAAATTACCAGGAATCCGATATCTGACCTGAACGTTCACGGAGGCAGGATTCGGAAAAGGGCCGGAAAGATAAACCGGTGATTTCTTTATATCTTCCAATCCTACACCGGTCATATCAATAACAGAAACCGAGATATCATCGAAATAGTAACCATCGGCAGTGGATGAAGCATCGCTTCTCAGAGTAAACCGTATTTTGATATCCTTATTGGCATAACCATCTAAAACGACTTCTTCATTCACCCATGTTCTTTGTTTCCCGTCATATACTGGTTTCCCGTCATCTTCATTAGCTGAGCCGATCTTTGTATAACGTCCTTTTTGTGGAATGAAATGTATTCCATTGTCACTGGAAACCAGTACCTGCACATAATCAAATCCTCTTTCAACGTCCCATTTACTCCAATAGTTGATAATTGCAACAGGAGAATCCTTGAGATCAATGTTATTCCAAGTTGTGACCGAAACATCCGTATTGTTGCTGTAGTTCCCGGTGGGAGAATCGGTGATGGAGCCTGTGGGTGTATAGAAGGAAGTGTTGGAAATATTCCATTTCGGGGAGGTCCATTTTGTAAACTGGTTGCAGCTGTCCTGGAAAACAACTAGTTTCGGTCCGAAGTATTTGGTTACTGTGTCTCTGAAAATATAGGGTCCGTTACTCAGTTTAAGGATGTATTTAAATTCACTTCCGGTCGTGACATTTGCGGATAGTGTGTAGGCGATAGAATCTGTATAGACCTGAAATTGCGCCGGATTCATGAAAAACTTTGGGGTTCCAACGTGGGTGATCTGGTTTGTATCCATTGGAGCGATTGATACAGTATAATTGGCTGGCGATTCAATCCCGTAACGTTCAAATTCAAACTTGAAATATCCCTGCCGGTCAGAAACAATCGATTGTTGAATATCCTTAGTTTCCGCATATTTTAATGCAAGATGTGCCATCATGAGATTCTGGTACATATTTTCCTGGCAGATAGGAATAATCCTGTCGGGAAAAGGCCAGAATCCATCGTTGTCGTTTCCGGTTTCCGGTGTATATCCAAAGAGCTTGGGTTTTGCAGTTTGTTCTCCGTATAACCAATCGTTAATATCCCCGTTTGTAGTGTACAGCAGTTCTCCTGCAACCCCGGTAGAATACCGGTTTTGCCGTGTCATGATATCCGAAAAGTTCATGAACAAAGCACTATCAGCCGTATATTGAATAACGTAACTCCAGGGAAAAAGAAACAGATTACCATACGTATGGTAATTCAAGGCCTCCCTAAAATGAATCTGATTGCAGAAATCCCTGACAATCTGCGTTTCCGGTTCGGAGAATGCACTGGCACCACGGTAAGTTTCGTCGGCAGGATAAGGAGAAGATCCTATATCATCGTAACCCCAGCTGTATCCCCAGTTGCGGTTCAGGTCAACGCCATATTCGCCGCTTCCGTTATTCCTGCGGTTTTTCCGCCAAGCACCACCACCGATGGGGAAAGTCGAATGATTGTACTCGTACCCGTCAGGATTCATCACAGGTATGAAATACATTTCCAGGTTGTCAACAAGATATTTGACTTCGGGATCTGTTGCATAATTTTCCAGCAGGTACCACATAAAAAAAATGAGTTGCTGCATTCCTGCCGGTTCACGGGCATGGGTAAGCGCATTATACAAAATCTTGGGTTCCGCTTCGGTCGTATTGGGGTTTTTGGAAATTTTCACATAGTAAATTAGCCTTCCTTCAATGGAAGTTTGGGAGGAAACTTCCATTTTGGCTGTTATCAGTGCAGGATATAACAACACCATGCTGTCAAGTTCATTCATCACCTCCTGTAAAGTGAAGAAACCACCCATTGATCCAAAATCAAAGTGATCCGGAACTTTATACCCACTGACTGAAGGATTATCTGGTTGTCGCGATTTATTATTCCTGACATCTTTATTCTTTTTGATCCACTCGGCATTCCGGGTTTCAATGTACTTTGAATAATCTTCCTTCAGGATATCTACATGGAATCCGGCATCGATGACTTTTTGCAGATCCTTTTCAGACAAAATAGTTTGCCAGTAACCCTCTTTATGGAACGCACCATTATCAAAAGGTATACCAAGTTTTGCAAGATTAATCAGCTCTTCCCGCTGGGTATGGATCTTCACTTCAGAAAACATTGGTGTCTGGCAAAAGCCGTTGAGATAAAAGGAGATCAGAAAGAGTAAGAGAATACTTTTTTTCATGTGTATATGGATTGAATAACAGGATTGGAAGGCTAACATTCAACAGAAGAACGAAAAGCTATCCTTTCTCATTGATAATCAGTATTAACGAAGGTTCAATCAGATATGTGGTTTGGAATAATACCCTGTTATACCGAGTGTGCAAAGTTCAGCAAAATTTATTTGGCAGAAGGCATTTTTGCCATTTTTTTCCAGCGAAAAGTGCTGATCATTTTCTCAATATCCTTCTTCAGAAAATCGATCACCGGGGAAAGGGAATCATTATTTGGTGCAAGGTTAAAATAGAGTGCGCCCCTCACGAAGTTGGAAACGCTGTCGGTCAGGTAAAACTGGCAAACTGAGGCTGCGTCAGAGCCCCTGATGTCGTAAACCAATCCATAGACTTTTTCACTTTCATTGATGAACTCCCGCTGATTGATCGAATTCGCTTTTGGAATATGTTTATTTACGAGTGTCCGAGCGTCTTCCAGGAAAACATTCAAGTTGTTTTTTATTGGTTTATAGCTGATATGCAACTGAGCATGAAATGGAAGGTACAGAATGTTGATCCAGTAAGGTTCTGCAAGTTTGGATGGATCCGGTAAGATTTTTCCGTAAACCGGATACATAAAAGTATATGGGAAATTTGTATCAAGTGAACGGTATTCTTTGGCAGGAAAATCAATCCTGTAATAACCCTGTGGTTTAGGGACATAGTTACTCTGACAGGAGATTACGATAAAAACCAGTATCGCTAAAGTTACAATAGGGAAAAGCTTCATTGCTACATGCAAATGATTAATCGCTGACAGATTGGCGAGTTGCTGAGTAATTGACTCACCAACTCGCCAGATCGCCAACTAAAACGGAAGGTCATCCTCCGGCTGGGATACTTCACCGTTACTTTCGGTTGTTTCAGGCTTGGTTGAAGCAGCATATTCTTCTCCGCCTCCTTCGCGGCGAGGACCGCCAAGCATGGTCAGATTATCTCCCTGAATGTCGGTTATATAACGCTTCACACCGTCCTTGTCTTCATAATCGCGTTTCCTGATTTTTCCTTCAATATAAACCGAATTACCTTTTTTCAGGTAGTTTTCAGCAACTTCAGCCAGTCCGCGCCAAAGTACGATGTTGTGCCATTCAGTATGATCGACCTTTTGACCTTCTTTGTTTTTATAAGTTTCTGTAGTAGCAAGTGAAAATGTTGCTTTCTTCACACCACTTTCTAAACGCTGAATTTCGGGATCCTTTCCCAGATTTCCAATCAAAATTACTTTGTTAATTCCATTTGCCATAATGCTTCAGATTTGTTTAATACTCCGTGAACAAAAGTACAAAATAATGACCGGCCGGTTAATTATTTTCCCCTTAATCGGTTTAAAACAAAAAGGTAGTACAATTGTATTCGGGTTTTTTATTCGCCCCACCCCTTAGTCCCCTCCCCCAAGGGGGTGGGGCCAAGATTACAGCGCTCTCACCAATGGCAGCAGCAGCAAGGTCATGGAAAGCGCAACAAGGATCGCTACAGCAGCCCAGCCAATGATATTCTGAATGGGCTTGTTCACATATTTCCCCATGATCTTTTTATTGTTCACCAGCAGGATCATGCAAATCAGAACAACGGGAAGCAGGATGCCGTTGATGATCTGCGACCAGAGTGATATCGCTATCAACGGAGCGTTGGGGATCAATATTATAATGGCCCCAAATACGATAATCCCGGTATAAAGAATATAAAATTCAGGCGCTTCTTTCCATTTTTTATCAATTCCGGCTTCAAAACCAAAAGCTTCGCACACGTAGAAAGCCGTAGCTAACGGGAGAATTGTAGCAGAGAAGATGGAGGCAATAAAAAGTCCGAATGAAAATGCCTGGGAAGAGAGTGCACCTGCCAAGGGTTTTAAAGCCATTGCAGCATCTTTCGCTTCGTTGATCACCACGTTATTGACATGTAATGTTGATGCACAGGCAACCATGATAAAGAAGGCAACAACAACAGTTGCCAGGCATCCGATTATGATATCGAGCAGAATAAACTTATACTGTCTTATTTTTAATCCTTTTTCGATCACGGAAGACTGCATATAAAACTGCATCCAGGGAGCTATTGTAGTTCCAATGATCCCGATGACCATCTCCAGCGATCTTACATTTACATCCATTTGCGGGTGGGTGATTGACTTCCCGATCTCCGGCCAATTTGGCTTACCCATTAAAGCAGAAATGACGTACATCAGCAGGGAAACACTGAAAATAAGAAATATCCTTTCGGCTATTTTATAATTTCCTTTCACTACCAGGATCCAAATCATAAATGCCACAATGGGTACAGAAATGTATTTGCTGACCCCAAAAACCTCCATACTTCCGGCAACCCCGGCAAATTCAGTGGTAGTGTTCCCAATATCAGCGACAAGCAACCCGATAAAAATAAAGAAAGTGATTTTGACTCCTGCATTTTCCCGGATGAGATCAGCTAATCCTTTTCCGGTGACAATACCCATCCGGGCATTCATTTCCTGGATGACAAGGAGCACAATAAATGAAGGAATCAGTGTCCAGATAAGTTTATAGCCATAAATTGCTCCTGCCACAGAATAGGTAGTGATTCCACCGGCATCATTATCGACACTCCCGGTAATTATCCCCGGACCCAGGATTGCAAGAAATAAAACGATGTTTCGCCAGATTGATCGTCTTCTCATTCTGTATGCCATGATCAGGTTATCAGTAAATTACTTGGTTTTCCTTCGGTTCAATAAGTCCTCCACAATATCTTCAACCACAACGACTCCTTCCAGTTGATTGTTCTTGTTGATCACAGGAATAGAAAGCAGGTTGTAACTGGAGAAGAGTTCTGCGAGAGAATCGACTTTGTCATTGTCAAATACTACTACCGGGTTCTTCTTCATGAATTGCTTGAGTTGCAAATCAGGATCGGTAATCACGAGCTCCATCAATGAAATTGCAGAAATCAGGCGATTGTTCGGATCTGTCACAAAGATGGAGTAGATGTTTGAAGGCTCTGGTTGTAATTTTCGGATTTCGGCAAGGGTTCCTGCCACGGTCATCTCTTCATTAAACGTATGAAAATCGGTTGTCATAATAGAACCTACAGCTTTATCCGGGTATTCAAGCAATTCGCGGACTTCTTCTGAAGATTCTTTCTCCATTTCATCCAACAGCTTGATGGCTTTTTCTTCTTCAAGGTTATCAAGTATATCCGCAACTTCATCTGCCGGCATTTTTTCAAGGAGATCAGCCATCTTTTCTATCGGCAGACTTTCTACCATATCAACCTGGGCTTTAGGTTCAAGTTCTTCAAGGACATCTGCGGCCTTTTCGTCATCGAGTGATGCAAAAAGAGAAGCTCTTGCTGTTTTGTCCATATCTTCAATGATATCGGCAAGGTCAGAAGGATGAAGCGTGTGTAATTTTGAAAACGATTTCGACAATTTGATCTTGGTACTCGCATCCGAAAAATCCACTGCCTGGATATCGTCCCAAAGGATCAGCTTTCCGGGAATGCTGATATTCAATGGATCCAGGGCAGTCTGGAGCGGCCGGTCGATCCCGATCCTCCGGAGAAGTCCTTCGATCCCGACATCCACAGCGATGGCATAGGTTCCTGATGGAATCATCACCATCCGCACATCATTGACCCGCACTAACTTTCTTCCATTGATATCCACGATTTGCTTGTCGAGAATATTCTGCCCAAGCCAAAGACAGGTAGATAAATTATCATATGAAATTTCTTTTACTTCGTGACAGATGACATGAATCTTTCTTTTAAATTTTTTAATCTCGAAGGAAGCGAAATCGAAGATTTTCAAGTCTTTCCCTTTTTTCATTTTTACGGCAATGACCCTTGGCCGCACAGGTTCAGGTTCATTCTCCGACAAAGTTGCCTGATCAATCAAAAAATCCATCAACTTCCCCAACATCATTCCCTGGGGAGAAAAACATTTTTTCCCAATGATTTGGCTAAGATAAAATGTAGTTTGTAATGTCATGGTCGCCTCCTTTCAAAAAGATAAATACTAACTGAAAGTTGGCAACGTGCTGTTAGAGCACGCCGATCGTCCTTTCAGCAGAGGGATACTTCAGCAGTTTAATATGCGCCGGTCCGTCGTCCATTTTGGGTAAAAACTTTAAATTCGGCGGCAAAGGTAAATAAATTAAGATTTATACCCAAAAGCTATTTTGAGGTTTATAAAATTTCAGTAAATGGAAACAGTATTTGAGAAAGGTTTCTCGCAGATTTCCGTGGATTTTATCATAATTTTCGCAGAGAACAGACGCCGTAAAACAACAATGAATCTGCGTAAATCTGTGTTGTCATCTGCGATGATCTGCGAGAACATTTGGACCATTTGCAGCAGCATCGGAAAGGAATTTTTCAATCAGTCGCGGAACAGGAAATTTATCAAGGTTTTTCAAAACTGCGGGGGTAAACTCATTCACTGGTTTTTTTCCCAAATGAACAACATAAAACCGGGCAAAAATCAATTGGTGCGTTAGTCTATGCTGATAAACTTTCGATCGCTTCCGGATCACGGCCTTTTTTGTTTTTACCAGATTTCTCCATTCGGCAGTTTGTATCAGTTTTGACTGCGACACAGGCCCGGATGATTCTATCAGGGGGAAGTCGTAAAGATTTTTCCAGATATCGTTTTCTTTCCGTTTCCGGAGATAAATTATTTCACCATTTTCAGGATCCTTGTAAATGAGAACCAGGAAATTAAAATATCGTTTCCTTGGTTGAATCGCTTTGGATTTAACAGGCAGGTCAACAACTTTTTCATGGGTAAACGCGAAACAGTTTTCCCGGAAAGGGCAAGCATGACAGTCCGGGGATCCGGTTTTGCACTGCAATGACCCGAATTCCATTATGGCCTGGTTGAACTTCCCGGGGTTTGCCAAATCCATTTTCCCCCGGGCAAGCAGAAGAACCGCCTTTTTACCGGAAGCTTTATCGACAGATTCAAAAATCCCAAAATACCTGGAGAAGAAGCGCAACACATTTCCATCGACAACAGGATAAGGCATGTCATACGCCATGGATGCAATTGCGGCCGCGGTATAATCGCCAATTCCTTTAAGATTCCGTATTTCAGCATAAGTTGAGGGGAATAGCCCTTGATTCATTTTTACGATTTCCTTTGCTGAATGAAGAAGATTCCGTGCCCGTGAATAATATCCCAGTCCCTGCCAGAGTTTCAGTACGTCATGTTCATCAGCTGCAGCAAGATCAGAAATAGTGCTGAAACGATCCATGAACCGATGATAATAGTTTAGCCCCTGTTCTATCCTAGTTTGTTGAAGAATGATTTCGGAAATCCAGATTTTATAAGGATCCTTCGTTCTCCTCCAGGGAAGATCACGTTGGTGAAGGTCGTACCAGGAAAAAAGAAGCTTCGTAAAATTCATTGCAGAAATTTCCAGGTCAAGTCTATCGACAGGATTTTACCGATAAACCGGTAAAATTAAGCAAATGTACGATGTGGAAAGAATGATGAAGTATCGTCTGATGAGATTAGAATTTCAAGAAAATTACGATTTATTTCCTTGTGTTTGAAATTTATTCTATATTTGCAGCCCCGTTTTGAACAGGAAATACATTCATAATTAAAATATTATAACTAATCTGAAGCAAGATGACAAAAGCAGAAATTGTAGCAGACATTGCCATTAAAACAGGAATTGAAAAGGTAGCCGTTCAGGCTGCTGTTGAAGCCTTCATGGAGACCTTGAAAAACTCTCTGGTACATGGAGAAAATGTTTATTTAAGAGGTTTTGGTAGTTTTATTATCAAGAAAAGAGCGGAAAAAACAGGAAGAAACATTTCAAAAAACACCACGATCATCATCCCGGCGCATAACATTCCCGCGTTTAAACCAGCCAAAACCTTTGTAACTAAGGTAAAATCAACAGTAAAAGCGAAATAACCCTTTAAGCGGAATTAATTATGCCAAGCGGAAAAAAGAGAAAAAGACACAAGATGTCGACCCATAAACGCAAAAAACGTTTACGGAAGAACAGACATAAGAAAAAATAAATTGACATGACCACTCGTCACACTTTTCTTCTGAGTGTGAAGATTCCCGGTCTTCAATTTTGTCCCACACGTATTGCCTGCTACAATTCCTTAAGTCATTGACATCATTGATCCTGTATCGATGGATAGGGGAATTAAAAAAATAAATAGTGAATAAGGAATTAATTATCAATTCAACTTCATCCGAGGTTGAAATTGCTTTGCTCGAGGATAAACTTCTCGTTGAACTAAACAAGGAAAAATCGAACAATGAGTTTGCTGTTGGTGATATTTACCTGGGAAAGATCAAAAAGATCATGCCCGGGTTAAATGCTGCTTTCGTGGATGTGGGTTATGGCAAAGATGCTTTCTTGCATTACCTTGACCTCGGTCCACAGATAAATTCGTTGCTTACTTATGTAAAAATTGGACTTTCGGGAACCAATATTCCTCTTTCCATTGCCGATTTTAAACTTGAAGAGGATATTCAGAAATCCGGAAGGATCAACAGTGTTCTGAAACCTAATCAGCAGATCATCATCCAGGTAGCAAAGGAACCGATCTCAACCAAAGGGCCTCGGGTGACTTCCGAACTTTCGTTTGCCGGAAGGTATGTGGTAATGATCCCCTTTTCTGATAAAATTTCGGTTTCCCAAAAGATCAAAAGTCCTGAAGAACGAAATCGTCTTAAGCGGCTTATCGCAAGCATCAAACCCAAAAATTGCGGTGTCATCATCCGTACAGTTGCCGAGAATAAACTGGTGGCTGATCTCGATGCAGACCTCCGTTCATTATACAAGAAGTGGGAGATCATCACACAAAAAATACCCACTGCCAAAGCTCCGCAGAAGATCATTGGAGAAATGGACCGTACATCGGCTATTCTCCGGGACATGCTGAACGCTGATTTCAACAATGTTATTGTCAACGACATAGCAGTATTTGAAGAGATAAAAAGCTACATCCTGAAAATTGCCCCGGAAAAACTGGGTATTGTCAAGCTTCATTCAGGGAAGGCACACATTTTTGAACAATACGGAGTTGATAAGCAGATTAAAGGTTCATTTGGGAAAACAGTCACAATAAAGAGCGGAACTTACCTGATCATCGAACACACGGAAGCATTACACGTAATTGATATCAACAGTGGCCACCGGGTAAACTCAGAACAGAACCAGGAAGCCAATGTCCTGGAAGTGAATCTTGAAGCGGCTACAGAAGTAGCACGCCAGTTACGTCTTCGCGATATGGGCGGGATTATCGTTGTGGATTTCATTGATATGAACCAGGGCGCAAACCGCAGGAAATTATATGAAAAACTGAAGACAGAAATGACCCGCGACCGGGCCAAACATTCCATCCTTCCTCCAAGCAAATTCGGGCTGGTTCAGATCACCCGCCAACGGGTAAGACCGGAAATGAATGTCCAGATCCTTGAAAAATGCCCGTCATGTGAAGGTACCGGTGAAATCAGGCCATCTGTTTTGCTGACTGATGATATTGAAAACAACATCAGTTACCTCATCCGCGAGCAAAATGAGAAATATTTGTCTCTTTTTGTTCATCCATATATTTATGCTTTCCTGACCAAAGGTTTTTTTAGTGTGAAATGGGACTGGCGTTACCGGTACAAAAGATGGATTCATCTGAAACCACAATCATCATATCACTTCCTGGAATATCATTTCTTTAATAAGAACGCGGACGAGATAAAAATGTAACTGGTAGCATTTTTTAGGAAATCCCAATAATTCATAATTCATAATTCATAATTCATAATGAGCATTGTTGTCAGCGGCATCCGGCCCACAGGGAACCTCCACCTGGGAAACTATTTCGGGGCCATTAAAAGCTTTGTAAGAATGCAGCAGGAAGACCAGTGCTTCTTCTTTATCGCCGATTATCATTCCCTGACTACTCATCCAACACCAGGAGATCTTCATGGCAATGTAAAAAATGTGCTCGTTGAATTCCTGGCAAGTGGCTTAGATCCTGAAAAAGCAACTTTGTACATACAGAGCGATGTTCCGGAAGTAGCTGAACTCTACCTGATGCTCAACATGAACGCATATATTGGCGAACTGGAACGTTGTACTTCATTCAAGGAAAAGATACGCACGCAGCCTCAGAATATCAATGCAGGCCTGCTTACTTACCCCACGCTGATGGCTTCTGATATCATCATTCATAAAGCGCATAAAGTTCCTGTTGGAAAAGACCAGGAACAACATCTTGAAATGACCCGCACGTTTGCCAACCGCTTTAACCGCCTTTACAATATTGACTATTTCCCCGAACCGGTAGCCTATTCGTTTGAGCAAAACCTGGTAAAAATTCCCGGTCTCGATGGTAGCCTGAAAATGTCTAAATCTGACAACGAGAACAGTGCGATCTTTCTTGCAGACACCGCGGAAGTAATACGTAAAAAGGTGATGCGTGCGGTTACTGATACCGGTCCTGCCGAAATAAACCAGCCTAAAACGCAGGCTATTGAGAACCTTTTCAGTTTGATGAATGTATTGTCTTCAACTGAGACATACGATCATTTCAATGAACTTTATAATACCTGCCAGATTCGCTATGGCGATATGAAAAAGCAGTTATCAGAAGATGTGGTGCGTTTTGTTGAACCTTTCTCCGAAAAAATCAAAGAACTTCATTCAAACGGGGATTACCTGAGAAAGGTCATTGAAATGGGGGCAGAAAAAGCCCGCATCAGCGCACGCAAGACCATCTCAGAAGTGCGTGAGATCATTGGATTTAAGAGTTTCTAGAGGATGTTCAATACTGCTCCGACCAAAGAAACTGCCGTCCTGATCGGCCTCGCTACCAGAAACCAGAGCCTTGAAAGAATCACGGAATACCTTGAAGAACTTTCCTTTCTTGTAGATACTGCGGGCGGAGTTGCCGTTAAGACGTTTATTCAGAAACTTGATCTCCCCGATTCAAGAACATATGTTGGAAAAGGGAAAATGGAAGAGATTGCAGCATATATCGAAGAACACCAGGTTGATATGGCTGTTTTTGACGATGAACTTTCCCCCAGCCAGATCAGGAATATCGAAAGAATCCTCAACTGTAAGATCCTTGACCGGAATAATCTGATTCTCGACATTTTTGCACGGAGGGCAGCCACTTCTCATGCCCGGACGCAGGTTGAGCTTGCACAATGTGAGTACCTGCTTCCGCGATTGACAAGAATGTGGACTCACCTTGAGAAGCAGCGCGGCGGCATCGGGCTCAGAGGGCCTGGAGAGCAGGAAATCGAAACAGACCGGCGGATCCTTCGTTACCGGATCTCTTTGTTAAAGGAAAAACTTGAAGATATAGACAAACAGCAAGCGACACAGCGTAAAAACCGGCGGGATATGGTTCGTGTGGCACTAGTTGGCTATACCAATGTCGGTAAATCTACCCTGATGAATCTTTTGAGTAAATCCGACATTTTTGCTGAGAATAAGCTTTTTGCAACCCTCGATACCACTGTCCGGAAAATGGTCATTCATGACCTTCCTTTTCTCCTCTCCGATACAGTCGGGTTTATCCGGAAACTGCCCCACACCCTCATCGAATCTTTCAAATCTACGCTGGATGAAGTCCGTGAATCAGACCTGATGATCCATGTCGTTGACATCTCTCACCATGATTTTGAAGAACAGATCAGTGTCGTCAAACAGACACTGACCGAAATCGGCGCATCCGACAAACCGGTCATCATGCTTTTCAACAAGATCGACAACTATACTCATATCGTGAAGGAAGAAGATGATCTTACACCGGTTCAAAAAGAAAACATGACGCTTGAAGAGCTCGAAAAGACTTGGATGGCGAAGGATAACCTGCCCTGCTTGTTTGTATCCGCAACTGAGAAACTGAATATTGATGAACTGAAGGAGTTGATCTATTCTGAGGTGAAGAAACTGCGTGAGCTGAGATACCCTCCGATACAGGGATGATTTGATTTCTGTTCCATCATCAATAAAAGATGGACATATAGCTAACGAAATTTCACCAGTTTTTTATTTGTCGTATTGTTGTCTTTGTCAATAAATGTCAGGATGTATGTTCCGCTTTGCAAATTGTCAATAGTAATTTTTGTCAGGTTGCTGGTTTGTTGCTGAAAAATGATTTTCCCAAACAAGTCTGAAAGCCGTATTTCCTGAACACTTATTGATTTGTCAAATTCAACTGTGAATGAACTGTTCGAAGGATTCGGATAAACTCTTACCGGATCAATTTTTTTCCCTATTGATTCTGTTGACGTAATAAGATCGCAATTGACTGATGTGCCGGGATATAGTGTATTTCCATTTTGACTGAAGCAGGTAGTAGAAATGTCGGCCCAATCCACAACTCCGCCGGGGGAATCCTCTATCAGCCCATAGGTCGAACCTACTCCTTCAATGAAATAAATGTTATAACCGGAATTGATTTCCCACCTTTTACGGTAATCAGCACCCACCAGAACCGAATCAATAGACACGACAACATCTTTTGTGGTAAGGTTGGTTTCAATATATCCTCGTACCGTATCTCCAACCTGCATGGCAAAATCGTACAGCAGTTGTTCGGTGTTAGCATCAGGAGGAATAATGTAAACTTTCCTGTTCAGAACGTCCTGCCGGATCGCCCCACGATAACCAGCAGAAGTTAATGTTGTTGTCGATTTTACTGAAGACACGACATAAGGAATAAACAACTGATGATAAGGGAGCCCATTAATAAGTGTATCTCCCGGTATGATGATTGAATAAAATTCCATAAGCGCAGGGCCCGGGTAGCCCATGAGTGTCAGCTGCATATTCCATTGGGCGTTACTTTCAGGGAATGGATAGTAAACTGATTTCTGCGCCACTGATGAGAGAGTAATTAATACCGTGATAAAAAGTAAAAGTTTTTTCATAGCTGGTGGTTTTGATAAGTTGCTTAACAATATTTTGTGCGTTACTATATTTTACCGAAATTACCACACCCTTCCTGGCCATTTTCGAATTTGATCTGAAAAAAATATACCCCTGATGGTAAATCAGAAACGTCAATTATGCAGCCAGCTTAGCATTGACGGAGTAAAATTATTTCTGTTTTTGATGTTTATCTAATATCAGCTTTATTCTATTACAAATTGTATTTGAAATATCATCTTTCCTTTTCTTATCAAAATAGGTCAGTGAGAATGTCGTAAGCACATACACTCTCGTAGAATCCGGGAAGGTCTTATAATAAATCCCGGCGAGCGTAGGAATGGTGCCTTTTGACACGCCATACCATATTTCTGTACCTTTCTTAACGTTCCGGAACTTCTGCTCATAATTCAACGAAAGCATTGTGAATTTGATACATTCAGACAATAAACTATCACGAACCAGGGAAAAGCTTATCAGATCCTGGTAAGTTGTTTTTTTATCCGGGATGGAGTCTTTAAATGAAACGAATGGTTTTGGTAAGGTAAAAGAAATCAGATTGTTTGATTTTGGGAAATCATTGATGGAATAATATTTTTCATAAGGAATTGAGATTTGGGCAACTGAAGGAAGGTGGCAACCGATGATACAAAAAAACAGGATATATCTATTCATCTCTCAAAATTCTTTGATGTGCCAGGCGCCTTGATATCTGCAAAATGCTTCAGCGAAACTCAGCGGGAAAAATCGGAGAGATGGTTCAGTTATTCTGTGCATTCTCTGATTTCGGAACAAAGGTGTAAGGAATCGTGAAATAAAAAGTAGATCCCTGGCCCTCTTCACTTTCTACCCTGATGTGCCCGCCAAGTATATCGATGTAGGCTTTTGAAATAGACAATCCCAATCCTGCTCCCTGTCTTAACATTTTGTCGACAAGATCCACCTGTACAAACCGGTCAAATATCGTGTTGATTTTATCTTTGGGGATTCCGATCCCGGTATCTTGAATGTAGAATTCAAGATGTCCGCCCTTTTTCTCATATCCCAGTTCTACAGAACCTTCGTCAGTGTATTTAATGGCATTTTTAACGAGATTCATCAGAATTGCATAGATCTTTTCACGATCTGTCAGGATGATGGTTTCTTCTGCCTGTAATAAGCATTTATAAGAAAAGTCAATTCCTTTCTCTTCCGCCTCGGGTTGAAAGAAGGCCCCGATATATCCGATCTGCTCATTAATGTTTGTCTCGGTAATGCTAACAGTCATTAACCCCGATTCAATTTTGGAGATATCAATGATATCATTCAAAATATTGAGCATCCGGATCCCGCTTTTCTCTATTATGCTGATATACTCCTTCTGTAACTCCCCGGTTAAATTTGGTCTTTTAAGAAGTCCCGCAAATCCCAGGATCCCATTCATGGGAGTCCTGATCTCATGACTCATGTTCGCAAGGAAAGCAGATTTAAGTTTATCGGCGAGCTTGACTTTTTCATTTTGGCGGAAGTAAAACGACATGGCAACCTGCAGCAAGAGGATCGTAAGGGATAAGTATATCAACGCCCCGAAGTAAAGATCCCAAAGCCGGGCAGAGTTTTCCGAATAATGCCCGATGAGTGCCGGATGCCGGTATTCAATGAAAAATAAGATGGAGATATTGACAATAACAACGAGTGTGAAAATGAACTTTTCCCTTTTTTCAAATAAAAGGATGATGAATGATTCAATGATCACGAAGAGATAAATGATCGGCCCGGTTGATCCATAGTTGATGAACCATTGAACATTCAGGATAGCCAGGGAAAGTATTATCATGATATATTTGGAAATGGTAAATTTTTGCCTGATTCTGCACAATAGATAAATGATGGTAAAAACAAGAGTGACGACAACAGTTGTAAGAGTAGTAAACCAGCTTAGCCGGAGGGTAAGGTTAATGATAACACCCAAAAGCCCCAAAATGGCAGAAAGTAAAGAAAGCCCGAGAATCAGGTAGTTGTCGAAGCCGATTTCATCGGGTTCTCTGATCAGGAAATGAATTGCTTTTTTTAACATGGAGTTACAAGAATAACACTCTCTTTTAGATATTTCTCATTCAAATGTAATCTAATTTATACAAAGGCACACAAAGCCATTAATTCTTTTTCTTCATGAAAAATTCAATCCCTGATTTACATGACCTTATTATCATCTGTTTCAGAAAGATCTTTCAGCTTATTCAAAGCCAGTGGGAATTTCTTTGTCATAAAGTCATACATGTTTACTTCTTTGTCTAACTTCAATATAGCAGGAAAATACTCTTTATTAATCAGGAATTATTTCTCATTTTTGTAGGAAGTAATAAGGGAAGAACAGAAAAAGTTTCTCTTGCATTTAAAAGAATGTGAATTTTGCTTTACCTTTAGAAATGAATCTATTTACAAAATGTTTATGAAAAATCTTTGAATTGACCTTCTTAACTAGTCATGAGCCAAAAAATTTAATAAACGAATATTAAGCTTTGAAATTTATGAAAAAACATGTCTGTTTATCAGTAATTTTTGCTTGCATTTTTTGCTCTGTTAATGCTCAATGGCAACCATTATCTGGATATTCATCAACGGAAGGTGCATCTTCCCTGATTGTCCTGGGCGATACTATGATTGCATCAAGTACTGGTAATTCCTACGATATGACTCCGGGCTTTCTCATTTCATCAGATCATGGGAATACATGGACGGTTAAGAATAACAGTTTGGGAATTGGAGCTTACCCTTTGTTTGCGGATGGAGAATATCTGTATGCTGGCACAAACGGACAAGGCGTCAATTTATCAACAGATAAAACTGCCACCTGGACAACTAAGAACAACGGATTGCCATCTAATTTCCAGGTACTTGATTTACTGGTAAATAATTCCGACTTCTATGTTTGTGGTTCAGGCGGTATTTTTCATTCTGCAGATAGTGCAAAAACGTGGGAAAACATTAGTTTACCGGGTACAGTTCAGGCTGCTTCTGTAATTGTCGTCGGAGATACTATTATATCAAGTTTTGTTTTTAATTCTTCTGAGGGTGTTTATAAATCCACCAATAATGGCATCAGTTGGTTACTTATAGATAGTACCACTGGCTTATCCGATACACGGATCCGTAAATTCACAGTGTTTCACCATACCCTTTTTGCTGCATCGAATGGGGATCTGGGCTCAGGAAATGTATACATTTCAAGCGATAACGGAATCAGCTGGACAGCATCCAATGGCTTATTTGATCATGGACACAATGTACCTTTTAATTTTATCACATATTACAACACTATTTTCCTTGCAACGACCAATGGTATCTATCAATCCAATGATTATGGATTAAACTGGACCTCTACTGGATGTGCCAACACTTTATCACTGGCAATTGTCGGAGATACTTTGTATACGGGCACAGGCTGGCATGGCATTTGGAAACGAGGGTTATCTGAATTGATCGGTGGGGTTGAAGGAATTACCGATTTCAGGAAAATGATCGTTTATCCAAATCCCTCATCTGACATGATAAATATTGAATTGAAACAAGCTTCTTCTTTAAAAACCGCAATAGTTTCAATATACGATATCCAGGGTCAGCTACTTCTTCAGGAACATATACATAAAGAAAAAACGGAGATCAATATACGCGGTCTTGAAAAAGGTATTTACATGGTAAAACTGACGAGCAGCACCAGAACTGAAGTAATAAAATTCGTGAAGGAGTAAATCCGGAAAAGATTCTTGTTTCAACAAGTAACATGTACCGCCATCTCTGCGTTGGGAATTATTCTTTAATAAATTCCCTTATTTGAATTCTGGTTTCATTTCTTAATTTGACAATATAAACTCCCGCCGGCAGATTGCTTATATCAAGTTGCGTTTTGCACCCAGTGATTTGATAATTTTTAAGTTCCTGTCCGTTTAAGTTAAGCAAGGTCAAGTCCGTTTTGCCTGGTAAGGCTGATGACTCGATGGTCAACATAGTGGATGACAGATTGGGATAAATATTAAATTGAGTTTCATTATGCTCTTTCATCCCCACACCGCAAGCCATCTCTATTTCCTGCACGCTGTTACAACCCGGTGCATTGTATTCAATCCAGGCAGTACCGGAACCGGCTAAATAATTGCAAATACTTTGTACTGAACAATCGCACAAATTATCGTTTTCTTTAATTGAAAACAATCCCGGCAATGAAGTTACATTATCAATTCCTTTGAGGCTGGTAAGCGACTGATTGTATTCAATTACAACCATTCCTCCGATTGAAGTAAGGTTTTCAAATCCCTCCAGATTGATAAGAGAATCATTGTAAGATAAATAGAGGCCTTCTCCGATAGATGTCAGGTTATTCAACCCCTCCAGGCTCTTCAGGGAGTTGAGATAAATCGAAACGGTTCCCCCAACAGAAGTCACGGCACTTAACCCATCCAGGTTAGTAATGTTGCTTCCATTGAATGTGACATTACCCTCAATTTGTGTGCAGTTAGGATAGTCATTTTGAAAATTGTCGATTTGTGTTTGTGTTGTAAATGTAATTCCATCATGTAAACATGATTGTGCGTTTGCAACATTGAACACAACAATCGTAATCAGAAGCAGGTAAATCTTTTTCATAGCTTTTCCTTCTTTAAAAAAGTTATTATTGGTTAAGCACACGAATGTTTGTATAGCGAAATTGACATACCGAAAAACCTGGATTATCTATATACTTCTTCAAAGATAATATTTTAATTATTTGGCATTCATAAGGAATTTTTCTCTGCGGATATCAGTGATTTCTCTGTGTAATTTTGTTTGACAGTAATGCTTTTGTGTCTTGGCGCCTTTGTGGCAGAAAACATTCATCGCCGCTAAGACGCAAAGTCGCTAATTGTACTGAATTCACTTCATAACGAAAATAAGGTCAACCTTTCATTCTGACTTCCAAAAAACCGCTACATTTGTTTCCGTTTTGCAGGTAAAAGCAGTTTATCCAATATGAAAAAAAAACACCTGATCCTCCTTTCAATATTATCCGGTTTAATTCTGACATTTGCCTGGCCCGAACGAGGTTTCCCGGGATTGCTGTTCTTCGGGCTCATTCCCCTTCTGATTATCGAAAACCAGATCTTCAACAACCCGAAGAATTTCCGACGGTTGAGCGTGTTGTACTTTTCTTATCCTGCTTTTTTCATCTGGAACGGACTAACAACCTGGTGGATATACAATTCCACCGGTATTGGCGCGATCCTGGCTATTGTTCTTAATTCATTGTTCATGGCCATCATCTTTAACCTTTTTCATTTTTCACGAAAAAAGCTGAAGAACGATTTTGCAGCTTATGCCAGTCTCATTTTTTATTGGATCGCCTTTGAATACCTGCATCTCAACTGGGACCTTAACTGGCCATGGCTTAACCTGGGAAACGGTTTCGGGGCCTGGTACAAATGGGTGCAGTGGTATGAATATACCGGTGCGCTGGGAGGAACTTTGTGGGTAATTGTTGCCAACATCCTGATTTTTTTCAGTATCCGGTCATTTCTTTGTAAAGATGCCAAAATCACTCTACAATACAGGAATAGCCTGGTTGTTCTTGCCTTCTTATGGCTGTTGCTACCTATCATGGTTTCTTATATCCTCTATTCAAATTACAAGGAAGAAATCCATCCTGTTAAGATTGTTGTTGTGCAACCCAATATTGATCCCTTTAGCGAACTATACGTTGTTCCGCCCAAACAGGTAGTCGGAAAGATCATGGACCTGGCCAGGCCTTTTCTTGACAGTACAACAAATTTTCTTGTTGCCCCGGAATCTGCCATTCAGGAGGAGATGTGGGAAAACGAAATGAACACTTTTATGAGTATCCGTTTGCTTCAAGCCATTTTGCTGGAATACCCTGATATCAACATTCTCATTGGAGGTTCTACATTCCGTTATTATAGCAAAGGCGAAGAGGTTTCATCTACTGCCCGCCAGTTCACGGATACAAAAACTTACTACGATGCTTTTAATACTGCGATCTTGTTCAACATTCACGACAAACTTCAGCTGTATCACAAATCCAAACTTACTCCTGGTGTAGAGGTCCTGCCATCCTTCCGTAATTTCAAATGGATTGAAAAATTTGCAATTAACCTTGGCGGAACCGTTGGCAGCCTTGGAACGGATAAGCTCAGGAAAGTATATTCTACAGTGAAAACCGTTCAAGTTTCTCCTGCAATCTGTTACGAATCGATTTTTGGGGAGTTTTTTGCAAAATTTGTAAGGAATGGTGCCCAGGTGATGTTTATCATTACCAATGATGGCTGGTGGGGAAATACTGCTGGACACCGGCAACATTTTGTCTTTTCCTCGTTACGGGCCATTGAGACGCGCAGAAGTATTGCGAGGTCTGCCAATACGGGCATTTCTGCTTTCATCAACCAAAGAGGTGACATCCTGAATCCAACATCCTATTGGCAACCGGCAGTGATCAAAGGCATCCTGAATGCAAACTCACGGCTTACATTTTATGTTCTGCATGGTGATTATATTGCCAGGGCGGCGGTATTCCTGGGAGGGCTTCTTTTCTTTCTGAGCATTCTCTTTCATTTTGTTGCAAGAAAAGAAAAATGCTTGAAAAAGATATCAATGATTGGTTTATGAGTTTATAAGTTGATGCGTTGATAGGTTTATAGGTTGGATTAACTTCAATATTTGAAAAAAATATCAACAATCGCCACTCTGAAGGGCAATATCACACTTATTTAAACACAAACATCAAACAATGAAAACCTGCGCCACAATAATCACCCGGAGTTCCATTTTCATTTTTCTTTTAATTATCATTGCCTGCAACAATACCAATCAGCCTTCGGAGAAAACCAATGAGGAGAAAAAAGCGAAAATTCCTGTTCCATCATTTAATGCCGACTCTGCCTATACATTTGTCAAACAGCAGGTAGATTTCGGTCCCCGGGTATGCAACACCCCAGCACATGAGAAATGTGCCGGATTCCTGGCGGAGAAATTGCGCTCATACGGTGCTAAAGTTGCGGTTCAGGAAGGGCTAGTTGCAGCATATAACGGAACCCAACTCAGGATAAAAAACATTATTGCCTCCTATAAACCAAGCGCCATGAGTCGTGTTCTTATACTCTCCCATTGGGATTCGAGGCCTTATGCAGATCACGATCCGGATCCGAAAAACCACGATAAACCAATTGATGGCGCCAATGATGGTGCCAGCGGAGTCGGTGTAATCCTTGAAATTGCCAGACAAGTAAGCATTTCATCTCCGACTATTGGCGTTGACCTTCTGCTTGTTGATGCTGAGGATTACGGCCCGCCGCAGGATCAGATGAAAAATGAAGATACCAGCGACTGGTGGGGGCTTGGCACGCAATATTGGGCCAAACAACAACATGCAGCAGGTTATTCTGCCCGATATGGAATTTTGCTGGATATGGTGGGAGCGCCCAACGCCACATTTCTTATGGAAGCCGTTTCTATGAATTTTGCACCGTCAGTAGTGAAGAATATCTGGTCAGCAGGCAATAATATTGGCTACTCGGATTATTTCATTTTCGAACAAGGTGGGGCTATTACAGACGATCACCTTTTTATCAATAAAATACTGAACCTGCCGACGATTGATATCATTCATCTCGACAGAACCAGTCAGACCGGGTTCTACCCGTATTGGCATACCGTGAAAGACGATATTCAATCCATTGATAAAAATACCCTGAAGGCAGTTGGGCAAACTTTGCTGACGGTAATTTACAGGGAACAATAACTTCAGTTGCCGATTTCGAATCCCTTTCCTGGCAAGCTGCACATAGGCTTATCCGACCATTCAGGTTTGGCATTGAGGCAACAAAAACTTCTCAAAATATCGGAGTAGTATCTGGAAACAGAATTATCTAAAATGAGAGAAACAAAGAGCTCCAAAGTCTTTTAAACTTTCTTCACCCGGACGGCGTTCATACCTTTAAAACCGCGCTCGAGCTCAAAGGTAACCATATCGTTTTCCTTGATTTCTTCAGTCACGCCATTGACATGTACAAAATATTTCTCCTGCGTATCGAGTTCCTTGATAAAACCAAAGCCTTTTGAAGTGTTGAAGAACTCAACCTTTCCCTTTCTTATTGAGGCAGCCTCTACTGCTTCCCTTTTTTGAACGCCAATCTCTATGCTTCCGGCATCGATCTTCTTTCTGTTTGCCGGATCGGGTGGTGTATCTGTGATATGACCATTTTCATCAACATAGGCAATCATATTCTCAGGCCCTCCGCCTTGGGAGTTTGCCTTACGTTCTGCAAGTTTTTGTTGCTTGTCCAATCGTTTCTTTAATCGTTTTTTCTCTTTATCTCTCTTGTTATAGGTCTCTTGTGAACTCGCCATTTAATATTTGATTTAGAATGATTTCAAGACTCTTCTGCCTGAACAGTATTTATATCGCTATGGATATGCAAAGATAAGATAAAAAATCAGATCGTCGTTTTCGTTACAGCACATCAAATAACGAAATGAATTGCCTTCGGCACTTCAAAAAACGATACTGCCAACTTTTGTGGAATTCAGCATTTTCCTGAAGGCAGCAAGGAGTGTTTACTGAGGAAAGTGAAGGATTACAGGATTTATCCATGTTGTTCTATATATCAACCTGACAGATAGTTGATGTGAAACATCCTTTACTCAATGACCAGTATTCTCTATTTCATGAATCTTTTCATTTTCTTTTCCAGTACCCGGTGCAGCAATGTCAGGGATGCGGCAAGTACTACATTCACCAGGAGGCGGAAAACAGGTTCCGCCCCAACATGATGTTCCATCAATGATACGTGAAGGATTTTTAAGCAAAATATCCTAAAGCCATAAACGGGTCGTGGGCTAAATAATACGTTCCCAGAAAGTAATTGGCTTCTGCTTCTCCTTTCTGATACTCAGTTTTTTGAGACATCTTCAATGCTTTCTGCGCATTTTCCAGGCATTTCTGTTTATTATAGAAGGAATAAACCAGTGCCATCCTGTTGAATGCATCAATTTCTCCATTGAAATACTTTATGCCTTTTGAGACCACGAGAGCGGTTTCTGCATATTTCTGGTAGCTATCCGGTTTATCATCTATGTAGAAATTGGGAATCAGGGAGTTGATCAGATTAACTTTCTCAATTCCTGAAGAATAAAGTATTTTCCTCCGCAAACTATCAACTTCATTTGCAAAAACAGGCAATGTGATGCAAAGACAGGAAAGGAAAATCAACGCTTTGAATCTTGACATAACAGTATCTTTTATTTTCTTTGCAATATTCCGGTTCGTTAATTGGATTTCTCAATTTAAAATAAAAGATGAGTTGATTCCAAAAATTTTCTTTTGGCCGGATGACAAATTTAAACGAAAAAAAATGCTGACACTATTTTGCTATTTACTCTCCTGCTTCATTTCCCCTAAAAAATCACGTTTCTTCTGTGATTCACGGCAACGATTAATCTGTTCCCGAGCGCTGTCTGGTTGCCCCGTCAGGAAGTATATAGCACCGAGGTTGAATCGTGCATCGTCAAAAAACGGATCAATGGATAGTGTCTCCTTCAGCGTTTTAATGGCCTCTTGCGGTTTGCCTTGATTAAACAAGACTGCGCTGTAATCGTTGCTTACCCTGACCTCGTAAGGTGTCATTTTCAGAGCCCGTAGAAAACATTTCTCTGCAATTCTATTTTCACCGAGTCGGTAGTGGGCAACTCCTTCGAACCAGCAAATCGGAAGGGTGTTGGGTGTGATGTGATAGAAAGGATTTTCAGCCATGCGGCAGTAAGTGATCACAAGAGCATCATTTTTACGCTCATTACGGAACATCAATACGGTGTAATACTCTCCACGGAAGCGGGCAGCCGCGACCAAAACCGTAAACATACACAAGCACAGAAAGATAACAGAGAGCCATCTGGCAGGTAATTTGTGGAAAAAGCCAAACCGCATTGGAGGCAGCGGGACTTTGTTAAGCATAAAGGCGAAGACAGACCAGAGTAAGATATTATGTTCAACACGTCGCAGCGGAAAATCAAACGCAGCAAAAATGTAGAACCCGGTAATGAAAGCGGCATAAAAAAGAGTCTCCAACGGTGGTTTCGTCCGGGGAAAGAGGATCTGGTACAAAACGAAACCTGGTGGGAGGAAAAAAACGAAAAGTGCAAGGATGAATCCTGTGATTCCAAATTCTGATATGATACGCAACCATTCATTGTGCGGTTCGCTGTAAGTGAAGTTACCGATGGTGTGTTCGGGATTGGGAGGATCCTTAATCGAAGGGATGGCCAAACGCCAGTTCCCGGCGCCGACACCGGAAAGCGGCCGGGCGGCTATCAATCCGAGCGATTTTTGCCAGAAGATCATACGCAGGTTGGCGTTTGAATAATAGTCCTCTGAATAATCGAATGCTGCCATTTTTGTGTGATCTTCCAGGTTGGCTTGCTGAAGTTTCCTGATGTTCCTGGCTTGCAATTCATCATATGATCTGAAGTAATTCCATATCATGATTTTTTGAAGAAAGTATTGCCTGCGCGTGTTGTCGAGCATTTGCGTAAAAACAACGATCCCGGTTGCCAGAAGGATCACGGAAAGAAACCCTGTGATGATATTCCGTTTTGAAAAAGCTTCCGGGTAACAGATCTTCATCAGAACAAAGGAGATCACAAATGCAGTTATTGTGCCAAGGTATGCCGCCCTGCTTTGTATAATAATGATGAAAAACAGGGCAAGAATCCCTACTGCTACAGAAATGTATTTCCATCCCCGTTTTAAGAGGATATAACCTGAAAAGACTAAGGGTAACGATAGGATAAGAAAACCAGAGTAGAGGTTGTTATTGGCTGAAACCGAAATGATTTTATAGGGATCGTAATAAGCCAGGAATGACATTTTGTAAAAGGCAAGTCCAAACGAAAACAGCAGTACGAGGAGATGGGTTTTAATAAAGAGGTTTTCGAATCCGGGATATTTCCCGACCAGTGCAGAAATCACAAAGAAGAGAGCCAATGATAAAAAAACCAGTTGCGACAGCAGGATCGTTTCAGATGGTTCGATCGACCAGAACGCGCTGAGCATGCTCCAGGCATAAAACAGAACAAATGCGGTTTCAAAAAGGTTATTCCTGATGCGGATCATGCGCCTCACACCAGCTATCCAGGCGATCAGCATTAAAAAGGAAAGCAATGCGAACCTTGGTATGAACGACCGATCAACCAGAATTCCGGAACGAATTGTACAAGTAAGGAACAGGAGGCAAATGCAAAAGATAGTCAGCCCTATTTTTGCACTTCTGTGCATGATCAGATTAATGGAATCGTTGCCCGGTTATTCAAAGAAAGTGATGATGGTGCATCCGCCTTCGCCGGAAGTTGGTGGGATACTTGAAGAATAGGTCGAAACAGAGCCGCCTTTCCCGGGTTTTGAGGTCAGCACCCTGTCGCCGATGTAGGAGCGTTCAATCCCCTGCCAAACATCAAGAATGTTAGAATTAGATACTCCTGCATAACTGGTCACCGGACCAATGTTTGCTGTACCGGCATTCCCGTGAATAGTATAGAGGTCATAGCTTCCTTTATAGCCCCCTTTTCCACCGGCTGCTTTCAGTGAGCCGAACCAGGAATCGCCACCGTTGCTGCCATCGGTATCTCCGTACCACCAGTAGCCTGAATAGTAAGCATTATAACCAGAATATCCACCCGTCCCGATCACTACATTAAATTGCTGGTTCTGTGTAACATCCATAATCTGTTCCGAGAAACCACCGCTGCCACCATCACCACCATTGTTTAAAATATAGGAGTAGGAATAGGAATAAGCGCCGCCACCACCGCCACCACCCGAAGCGCCCCATAGCTCCACCTTAATTTTAGAAACAGAGGCTGGAACTGTCCAGGTTTGGGAAGAAGTTAAAACCACTTTAGTGTTTTGGGGATTGCCAGTGTTACTGATCACGTAAGGAGTAGTCGTAGTACCAGTTCCCGATACTACCATATTTGTACCTGCAACAATTTTTGTTTCGGAACCATCCACGTTGGCCTTTTCGGAATAGAGTGCATAAGGTACACTCAGCAATTGGCTGACCCCCGAAATAGAGTAGTTCGTACCACCGGCCGGGTCGGTCTCACTCTTCAGGAAATAAGGTCCCTGTGCCCAGTTTATCGTTTCGAAGCTTCCTGTTGTAGTGCCAGTACCAACAGCTACCGATACAAGGCCGTTCAAATTGGTAGCAGCGGTGTGTGTTTCGCTATAAACTACAAGCCCTGTTGCAGAACCTTGAAGGACACTGAACCGGATCCCGACATTCGCGTTCTGGACTAATTTACCCTGGTCATTTCTTACAACGGCCTGATAGCTTAGTTTTTGAGGAGATTGTGCAACGACAATGATGGCAAAGAGGAATGTTGCCACAAGAGATAAAAGTTTTTTCATTTTTTAATGATTTTATAGGTCTTGACTGGCCGATCATTTTCAAGGATAACCAGAAAATAAGTAGCGGGCTTAAGGTCATCCATCGGGATGGAGATCTCTTCAGAGTCGACTGCAATCTCACGCAGCCGTGCGCCTTCTAAATCGAAAATGCAGGAGGACAAGTTTTTCAGGTTATGATTCAAAAATTTCAGGATGATTTTTCCGGTTGTCGGATTAGGGAAAACAGTACATTCGGTACTTGATTCAAATTCTTCGAGGCCTGATATAATAAAGAACTCATAAGGTTGCTGAACCCCTTCAGTCACTGTGCCGGTGGTGCTGCTCCATGCAGAATAGTCTACCAATCCGATACTCCAGGAAACGGTACCACCGTTGCCGGTGGCATTACAATTAGCCGAAAGAATATCCTGCTGGGCAAACAACGCTCCTATCGGAAATTCCGCAAGTATCAATATGAAAAATAATTTCAGAATAATTTTCACAGGTCAGGATTTATTTTTTGATTCCAACAGAATAAAAATAATGCGCAAATTTACAATTAAAATCGAAAAAACGGACAACAATGCACGCGGAAAAAGTAAGAATAATAGATCCAAGGCCGAAAAGTAAAGAAAGAATACCCGTTCCGATTTTCGCAATCAAGCTCCTGTAAATGTATAGTCATTAATCCGGTTAATCCATCCATTCCGGAATCTTGCCTGGGAAGGATCTCTGGTGATCAGGTCTTCTACGAATTTCTTTCTTGCGTCTACGATCATTTGATGAAATTTCTGTTGATTTGCTGAATTTACTGCAGTAATTGTGAGATTCCCTACGATTCCATCGGGTTTCAAATTCAATATACGTTGAGGGTTAACGATTCCCCATTTCCCCGAGGCCCATACCCAATCCACCAGAATATCTGCTACTGTTTGATTATTGATCAGGTCGGCCTTCCAACGATCCCAGTAAAATTTCTTCAATACAACAGTAGCATCCTTTCTTGTCAGAAGCCGGATGTCATCAACATCAATGTCACCATCACCATCCTTATCATAGCCAACCTGCCTCCAGGTTGATAAAGTTACGCCCAGGTTAGTTGCGCCGCCATGATCCACAGGATCATTCACAAAACCGCCTTCCCATTTGAATATTTTGGGGGCTAAAAGATTTACATCTGCCATAGCTTTTGATTTTAAATGATAGTACTCAACAATACCGGATATGATATTGTAAAAATAAATAAAATTCGCTATTTCATGATAAAATTCCTTGTTGGATTATTTGCAGATCCATGGTGTTCTGCCGCAGGTTCCGGTACAATCATAATCGCATGCATTGGTATCGGCAGAGTTAAAGGATTTGCTAAAATCACTTTTCAAAAACCTTTCTCAATTACCACGACGAGCGCATCAAGCTGGCAATACATTTTCTGGAAGAACTGGAAACGATGCTTCTCGGCAACCCCGCTGATCAGGTTGGCCTGTTTGATCAGGTTATTCATCCAATTTTCTGTCAGTGTACAGAATCCGGGATTCGTGGTGTACATTTTATTAAAAGTGTGGAAACTGTTATACAGTACTTTTATTTCCCCGATATTAACCAGGATAAAATTATTTCCAATTTCAATATCGCTGTGATAAAGCTGGTAATTTCTGGCAAAATTATTTGTCTGCCCGTTGGCCAGGATTTTCATGTTCATTTCCGATTCACGCTGCACCTTTTCCAGTGTTTTTCTGACGGCGTTGATCAGGCTGATTGCCTCTTCCTTGCTGTAAAACACTCCTGATTGCCAGTAATAAATTATTTGTTTGAGAATGCTGTTCAGAATACTGTCGGACCAGATTTCAGTGGATGGGATCATGGCATAAAGATCTGCCAGTTGCATGCACAGACTGATCACTTCCTGATTCACATCTGCGACCCGGTATTTCTTTACCATAAAATCAGGGTCTGTTGAAACGGAACGAAGCCAATAGAACATCTTAAAGTAAAGGTATTCCGGGAAATTGAAATAGTGGAATATCGGCATATCCACGGCTGCATAGATGATCTGTTTGTCTGGCGCACGGCTGATCCGAACCATCTCATCTTTAATATCAGTAAGGTAGCGGATAAAATCTGTGAACGTATTTACCTCATGGTAACTAAAGTTTACAAAACCTGACTGAGATGATGCCAGGGCATCGAATGAAATCTGAAAGTGCCCGCAGATAGTTATTATCTCGTCGATGGTCAAGGCTGTTTCTCCCCGAATCCTGCGATAAGCGCTATCGGAGCTGACATGCAGAAGGTCTGCCAGTTCGTCTGCAAGGGATATATTTCCCGGCAGAGTGCTTTTTATTTTATTGATCAGCAATCCCTGAACCTCCTGGTGACTTTTCATAATTATGTAGTTATGATCCGTTCTTTTCTTTGTAAAAATAAGTATAAAAGACTAAAATCCATGTTTAAATTGCAATATTTGAACTTGCAACAGCTTTCCTCAGGTCGATTTATTAATGGCAATTGATTTTTGCCAGAAATCTGTTTCCCCCAGCAGTTTCCCGTTTTTCTAATGTCAGATCCGGTTCTAATTTTGGATCATAAAATTAATTGCCGATGTAATAATACAGAGCAGCAGGTATAAACGAATCAAGTAAAAACTCAAAACCCAACATCATGGAAACAAAAATTTTAAAAGGGGAATCGGTCAAAGGGCGGATTCTGACAGAAACCAAAACAGAGATAGAAGAACTCAAAATCACGTATGGTAAGGTTCCCGGGATTGCATTCATTGGATTTGAAGGAGTTTCGCTTGCAAAATACACGATCCCGCTCCATGTTCACTTAGCTGAAGAGCTTGGATTTAGGGTGTGTATTGAAATAATGCCGGAAAGTGTGACGGAAAAGGAATTGTTCAAACTTACCCGGGAATTGAATGATAATATTGATATTCATGCTGTTGTAATTCTCCAACCAGTACCACCGCACCTTAATGCGATGCGAATCTCAAACAGCATTAACGCTAAGAAAGAGGTGGAAGGTTTTCATCCCATGAATATGCTGGGAACCATGCTCCCAGAGGTCATGCCAAACAATTATCCAATGTGTTTGCCGGCTGCACTTGAAGAGATCTTTAAAGATGCCGGCATTCGACCCGGTAAGGATCAGGAGTGGGTTTTTTTGGTGGATGAGGAATTTTTGGTCAATCCATTAACTAAGATGATCATTCATACGGCTGCTTTAAAAGTTGTACCGAATGATTGCCCGGTCACATTTCTGACGCGGAATTCCTCGTTGCTTGTTGAACATTGCAAAAGAGCGGATTACCTGGTAATCGTAACAAAGCACCCTGAATATGTGCAACCCGGATGGTTGAAACCCGGGGTTTGTATCATGGATATCTACTCAAATCTGGTAAAGGAAATTCCCGATAGAAATAACTCTTCGAAGCTGATACCGGTCATTCGCGGAGGCATCACTGCAGAATCTGTTAAAAGTATTGCCGGCGCCATCCTGCCGATCCCGGGTGGATTGATGACTACTGTGCTTGCTATCCTATTTCATAATGCCATGCTCGCATTTAAAGATAGAATGATATTAGAGACAGTTTAATTCTACTTTGGTAGGATGACCAAATATCAGAAATGAATATTATCGAAAACTTCTATTTCCCGTTCGATAACTTCACAAATAATCAGATCGGGTTTTTCAATATCTATCAAACTCCTGTCATAGGAAGACCAGATAAAAACTGATTCCCCGAATGATTCCTTGAAAAAAGGTATCATGGCTGTGAAGAATGAATCGCGGAAGATCAACACTTTAAGTGGGCGGTGGTCATTGATAAACCTGATTTCATAATCATTTGAATTCCTGGTGTAATAATCCGGAACGGGTAATTTATTTTTTTCCGGTTTAGCATGACTTATAAATTTTGGCTCCATGATCACGGAATCTTCAGGAAGTTTCAGGGATAGCATCCCTGTCAGGTCGTTTGTTTCTGAAGTCATGGTGTCAAGTTTGAAATCATTCATTGAAAATACTTTGAGCCCCGGAAAATCCCGGACAATAAAATCCATCAGGGTACGGTATCCAAGGAAGCCACCAAAGGAGTTCCAATGGGTACCATGAAGGTAAAACAACCTTTTGTCACAGTGACCGGGGAAATCTCTTTTCAGATCAATAATATTGAGTTGATGATGATTCATTCTGATTAATAACTGATCAAGTTTGGTAGGGTGTTTTGATTTGGTAATTGGCAGATACTGTCCATATACCGTAAGTTTATTTGGTGCAATTGCAACGTATACCTTTATCCCTCTTTGTTTGCAGTCCTCGCCGATGGTTTTGATATTGTTTTCGATAATTCCGAGTTGTGATTCTGAAAACCAGGTGATTCCTTTTGATTCTTTGATTACGTCGCTAAAGGAATTACCAAGAAAATACCAATTGTTGGTGCCCAGTACTACCTTTTCAGGAAAGGGGTTGACAGAAAATAATGATGTTTTACAGAACCGGAAAATTGTCAATAATTCACTCCTGAATCCCAAATGATCAGAATAATAAGCATTGATTTCTGGTAAAAGCTTAACGATAGTTCCAAAGGGATTTGATTGATCCCGGGTGTCGAATTTGGGAAAAGAAACGCTTTTTCTGTTTTCCCCGGGAAGTACTTCTGCTTTTTTATTATCAAATAGCATTTTGCCAGTTGGAAGACAAAGGAAAAGCACAAAGCCAAAGACCAGAACCTTATGTTGCCATTCTTGTTTCATGGGAATCAAAACCTGAAATAAATAAATGGATTATAAGTTTGAGCGGTGATATATGAGAGTGAGATCAAAAGCAATAAAAACAGAAAGCTGAGGCGTAGGAGGCTACAAGTTAGCCTGATCCCTTTATTGGTCACTGATACAACCATCAGCTTAGCTTTTAAGACAGACATGAAAGGTGTTGAGAGAATTATTGCGCCAATCAGAATCAGGAAGGTCTCCCAGTTAATGGTGAAAAAACAGAGATAACTGTTTAAGGGAACAGATCCGTTTGAATAAACAAATAGTTTATGATAGAAATGCATGGCCTGATCAAGGTCTGCCGTGCGAAACAAAACCCACCCTCCCATTATGACAAGAAGGGTATATAGATGTTGTATGGGGAACCACAGTTTATGAAGGGTGCGTTTCAGGACAACCTGCTCCACAATCATGAAGCTGGCGTAGTAAATGCCCCAGATCACGAAGGAAAGAGACGGACCATGCCAACAACCACAAATTATAAAGGTGATCATCGTGGCCACTATATAGAGGAGGTTATCTGTCCTGATCATTGCGTATATATCTTTTTTCCATTTTTTTGAAAGGTAGTAGGCCACGGGTAAGAAGATATAGTCGCGCAACCATGAGGAAAGAGTCATATGCCACCTCCTCCAGAATTCACGGATATTTTTTGATAGATACGGGTAGTTGAAATTTTCAGGGAAGGTGAAGCCAAGGATCATCCCAATCCCAATGGCCATATCGGTATAACCAGCAAAATCGAAGAAAATCTGCATCGTATAGGAAACCAGTCCAAGCCAAGCCATAGAAGTAGAAATTTCCCTGACTGGCGCTGAAAAAATCTGGTCAGCTACAGCCCCAAGGGTGTTTGCAATCAATACCTTCCGGGCAAGACCGATGATGAATCTTTCTGTGCCGCATGCTATCTTCTGAAAAGATGGTTTCCTGTCATGAAGATCACTTTTCAGTTCAATATATCTGGCAATAGGCCCGGCGATCAATAATGGAAAAAACGCCAGCCAGGTTGCAAAATCAATGAATTTTTGTTCAGGTTCTGTCTTTTTTCTGTAAACATCCACAAGGTAGGAGATGACCCTGAAAGTATAGAAACTGATCCCGACTGGAAGAACCAGCGATGAAAGATTATGAAGTTGTGGCACAAACCAGGAATTACTATCCGCAACTCCAAGCAGGATGTTTGTCAGAAAGAGATGATATTTAAAAACTGAGAGAAGTGCAACATTCAAGATAATTCCCAGTGCTAAAATCCAAACTTGTTCATTTTTTTTGAGGAGAAGTCCGAAATAAAAATTAAGGCAAATTGAAAAGAGCAGTACAATCGCACTTATATTGTCGAACGTCACAACCAGGACAAGGCTGAAAATCAAAATTGCGATATTCTTAAACCTGGAGGGAATGACATGATATATGATCAGGAACAGAGGCAGGAAAAGAAAAAGGAATTTAATGCTGGTAAATGCCATAGGTTCTTTTTACACCAAAAGTTTGCCGTCAGCCCATAATTAGAACTTCCTGATAGATAAGATATTCGAGAATGTTTTCACATTTAACTTGTGCAAATATACCGAAAGTTCTCAGGTATCAAAAAGGAGGCCTGAAGTGGCATTATCTTTTTTGAGGTTCTGGCCTCTGAAATTATGGACACATTTAACCAAAGTAGAATTAGAGACTGTGTAAAAATTTCAATATTTTTCTATCTAATATTGCCCTCAGGCCGGGCGGCCTCGTCGCCACAACGCAGCTGCGCCTTCATCTATCTCACTTCGTGAGATTTCCGGCTTCGCCGGAACCGAAGACGTCGAAGGCTGCTTATGTGGCGACTGTTATTCAATTGATTGTTGTCTTTTCCATAGCTTATCGAGTGAATTATCAAGGATTTTAAAAGACCCGTCTTTTGAGATTCATGTAAAGAAAATCGAGGAATGAGCGTCAAAAACTGCGTACTGTTTGAGAGCGCAGCGACGAGTTTCCGCAGTTTAGCGAAAGACGAAGATTTTTAGTGAATTTCATACAGCGGTGACTTTTACTTTGGTACTTTCTTTTGGTGGAAGCAAAAGAAAGTACAGTAAAGGAAGGTAATTTTATTTAAGAATTGAAATTGTAGTAATGAAATTTCTAAACAGTCTCTTAGTTCCCTGTATCTTTGCGTTAACAAACATTTCATGAAAAATGAAACCATGAATGGTGAAACACTGAAAATATTTGAACAATACGAGAGAAGGAAGAATAATGAAAGAGTAAAAAGAGATGCTGCGAATTTCTATTTTAATCATTTTGCTCAATCAGAACGGGAGTTATTATACACAGAAATTATTCGAAAGCGTTTTGGTTCACCTGACTCAGTAAAACTTTTAGAAATTGGCGCAGGTACAGGAGGTAATTTATTTCTTTTCAAACGGATAGGTCTAAAATGGGAGAATATATTTGCAAATGAATTACTACCTGACAGGCTTGAGGATTTAAGGAATTCATTTCCAAAAATAAAGACGTTTAAAGGAGATGCCTGCGACATGGAAATCAACAAAGAGCTCTCGTTTGATATTGTATTTCAATCTACTGTATTTACCTCCATTTTGGATTTTGATTTTAAGATTAAATTAGCTGATAAAATGTGGTCATTATTAAATCCAGGAGGAATAATTTTATGGTATGATTTTTCATTTGATAATCCCCGTAACAAAGATGTTAAAGGAATAAAGAAAAAAGAGATTGCTAAACTATTTAGTAAATCAGATAGAATTACTTTTCATAAGACAACATTAGCTCCCCCGATTGGCAGGAAAGTAAAGAAACTTTATCCGTTTTTTAATGTATTTCCATTTTTAAGGACACATCTGATTGCAGAAATTGAAAAATAAATTATCTGAAGTGTTCATTTTTTCTCCTCCGAAATTGTCCGGCTTCGCTTTATTAAATGACACCCTTCCGATGTAATGAAAAAAGATGTTCTGATATATTTTGCGGGAAAAATCATCCCCGCCGGTGTCAACCTGGCTATTATCATTCTTGCTGTCAGGTTCCTGGGCAAAGCAGAATATGGTAAATATTCTCTGGTCTTTTATGCCACCATGCTGCTCAGCACATTTACCTTCGGGTGGATACAGCAGAGCATAATTCGATTTCTGAGCGCTTATCCGAAAGATCAGGTTCTTGTTATCAACCGTTTCTTTTTCCTGACCATAATGAGTACCCTGTCGGCTGTCATCATCGGGTTTTTCCTGTGCATTTTCTACTTTCATCTTCGATGGCCAGAGACTGCTGTAGTCATGGTCTATATTTTTGTGTATAACATTTTTCTATTTCTCCTGACACTGAATCAAACAAACAGAAAATCATTACGTTACGCTATTCTTGAAGGAACCTACAGCCTGATTTATATTTTCTTATTCCTCCTTTTGGTATTGATTTTTAATCAACATTTATTTATTGTGCTTTTTGTAGCCATGGTTTTCGGGCTCCTGTTCACCGAATTTTTTTGGGTTACGGTTCTCTCTGAAGGAAAAGTCGTGTTTGATACTTCCCGCATATATTTTCATACCGGTTTTAGTAAGCAAGTATTCAATTTTGGATTCCCTATAACCATTTGGCTCTTCCTTTCCTATCTATTAAACATCTCTGACCGTTTTATAATTAAAGAGTACACTAGTTATGAAAATGTAGGCACTTATTCGGCTATAAAAGATTTTATTATCAAGATCGCTACGTTCGCAACGGTCCCTATCCTTCTGGCCTACTATCCGATGATTGTCGAGAAATGGAACGGGAACCGGAAACAGGAGGCAATAACACTGATCCGCGAAGGGTTGAAATATTGTTTTCTGATTGCCATTGCTGTTTTTGTGTTTTTTATGGTTTTTCAAAATATCTTTTACACAAGGATATTGCATTTGCAGGTAATGCACCAGTTACTTGTATCGGCAGCATTGATCGGTTCTGCTTTCTTATGGCAGGCTGCCCTTTTGATGCATAAACCACTCGAATTATTATTGAAGCCCCGCCTGATGCTGGTAGCCATTCTTGCTGCCCTCGCCGTTAATGCGCTGGCAAACCTGGTTTTTGTACCCATTTATGGGTATCCGGCATCTGCTGTCATATCGCTTGCTTCTGTAATCACTTATATTATCGTTATTTTTGTGTTTTTATTCCGGTTCCGTAAACAGGGATTACTTAAGTAGATAAAATGAACAGGATAGAGTCGTTCATTTACCACGTGGTAAAACACAATCCAAGGGTCAAGGACCTGACCCGGGATGTCTATCAGGCACTTTTTTCCTTGATTCCGGTTCCACGTGAACAATCGATATACCCTGTCACTGTCAGGGAAGGATTTTTCTTCGGATTCCATGATAAAATACCCTGGTCATCCGATAATTTATATCTTCTGGCCCACGGCTATCAGGGGCTTTCCAATAATACACCAAAGCCCGGAGATCAGATAGACATTGGGGTTTTTACAGGCGACAATTTTCTCTTGTTTCAAAAAATCACCTCTACCTCTTGTTACAACTGGCAACAGGGAAGCATGTTGCAATGGCTGGGCCAGACCAATAAATTTATTTTTAATGATGTTGGCGGAGCAGACAATGTTGCTAAAATTTTCGATACAGACGGACATGCTGTTGGTTTTTTATCGAAAGCAATAGCAGCAGTTGATCCCAATGGTACAAAGGCTTTATCGTACAATTTCGCGCGACTTCAACGACATTTCCCCGGTTATGGGTATGTTTACGGCAGCGATACTGAAATTGAAGAACAAGCACCTTCATCTCATGGGTTAAGCATCATCAATATAGAGAATGACCTTGTTACTAAATTATTCTCGGCGAAGGATATTGCTTCAATACATCCCGAAAAAAACATGGACGGCGCCTGTCATTTTCTCACGCATTGTTTGTTCTCTCCTTCAGGCCAACGGTTTCTTTTTCTTCACCGCTGGATCAAACATGGAAATTTCACCTATACGCGCATGTTTTCCTGCGATGTTAATGGACAGCATCTCCATTTATTTCCAGCGCATGAAATGGTTTCACACATTGCATGGCAGGATGAATCGCATGTTCTTGCCTATAGTCGCTCGCCAGAAAATAAAGATGCATACATCCTTTTCCAGGATATGAGCGAATCCTATAAACTGATCGGAACGAATGTTTTTACTTCCGACGGACATCCGTCGTTCCCGGAGCTAATTCCGGAATGGTATATTACAGACACATATCCTGACCGTTTACACCGTAGTTATCTTATTCTGTATAATATTTTAAAAAGGAAAAGATTTGATTTGGGATATTTCCGCCAGCCTTACAGCTACAGGGATGAAGTCAGGTGTGACCTGCATCCACGATGGAACCACGGTGGGACAATGATTTGTTTTGATTCAGCCCACAGCGGGAAAAGATCGCTGTGTACCATGAATATCGGAGATTTACTATTAACCGGCAATATCAATCCCCGCTGAAATATGAATCAAGCCGACATATTGATCATTGGCGTAATTTACAATACATATCAGGAAACACTGCGGTATCTGAATAGTCTTGCACTTGTAACAGCCGAAAATATCGTCCTTATTCTGACAGATAACAGTGATATAGTGCAACCCCCGGACTTCCTGAGCAAAATCAAAGACTACCCGTTTCTTCATTACCTGAAACCGGGGAAAAATCTTGGGTATTTTCGTGGCGCTCAGGAGGGTTTGAACTACTATTTGCAGAAACATCCAAGCTATCCCGGATGGATCCTTGTTACCAATGTGGATATTGTTTTTACTCCTCAGTTCTTTCAGAGGTTAACCCAATTAAACCATCAACAGAATCTTGGCATTGTTGCTCCATCCATCATTTCCCAAAAATGGAATACAGATTACAATCCGAAAATTTTAATGCGGTATTCCAAACGGAAGCTCCTGTTTTTCAGACTACTGTATTCTTGTTTTCTTTTTCATAATTTGTACCTTCTTGCTGGTTATTCTAAAAAATGGGGACGTGGTTTGCGGAGGAGGGAAAAAAGTGTAGCTGAATATCCTGTGCTTAAGGGAAGAAAAATCTATGCTCCTCATGGCTCCTGCCTCGTTTTTAAGAATAACTATTTTACTTTAGGGGGGACACTGGGACTTCCCAATTTTCTTTTTGGAGAAGAGATCTTTGTGGCTGAGACCGCTGTGCGGCTGGGACTTGATGTGATCTATGACCCAGGAATGGTAATCCATGATTATGAACATGCCTCCATCGGATTTTTTGTAACCCCGGTAATCAATAAGCATTACAGGGAGTCTATCAATGCTATTCTTGAACGGTACTACCAATAAGATGAGACAACAGGATTGTGTTTGAAATTTTTCTATAATACAAACAAATATTGAAATGGATCTATTACGTCGTGCCATTCGCAGCATTATTAACCCTGATTCGAGTTTATACAAAGGTGGAGCCACTGTTATGGATTTCCTTACAACTATGATGACAGATGGTTACAAAACCTGGTCTGTGCTTCAAGAGCTTGCAGAGGGAAAACAGAGCGATCCCCCGCGACCTGTTATCTTACGAAATCTGACACATCCAATCCTTGTGCGACCAGGAACGCAAGATGCACATACAATAATAAACAATGTTGTTAGAAAAGAGTATGACCAGATGAAGCTAAGCACGCCTCCAAAATGGATGATTGACGCAGGCGCTTACATTGGTGATACATCTGCCTATTTCCTTTCCAGGTTCCCTGATCTCAAAATTATCGCACTTGAACCAAATCCTTCAGCACATGAGATAGCAAAGCAAAATCTCAAACCCTATGGCGACCGTGCAATCCTGTTGCAAAAAGGTCTGTATATATCCGATGGGACCGCTCTATTTTCGGGTGAAAGCACAGGCGCTTCGATTGCTGAAACGGGCTTTAAAATTGATTGCACGAATGTTTCATCTCTTCTAGAGCGCTATTCGATTCCGTTCGTAGATATTCTAAAAATGGATATTGAGGGCGCAGAAGAGGCTATCTTTAGTTCGAATCCAGAGATTTGGCTCAGTCGCATAAATATGTTGATTATTGAAATCCATAGCTCTCATGCCAAACCGCTGATTACTGGTGTTTTAACTGACAACGGCTTTTCCATGAAGCGATATAGATCAATCTGGTATTGTCAATCAGGCACAAAATAGCATTTATGGATCCTTTCGTCACAGTAATAATCCCCAGTTTCAACGAGGAAAAGCACATAACCTCCCTGCTTGAAAACATCCTCCACCAGGATTATCCAAGGGCGAAGCTTGAAGTTTTCATCATAGATGCTTTGAGTAACGACCGGACCAGGGAGATAATCGAAGAATATCATAATCGGAACCCATATATTCAAATGTTACTGAACGAAAAGCGGTTTGTTCCTTTTGCTCTTAATGCAGGTATCAAAAAGTCGCATGGAGATGTAATCGTAAGGATGGATGCCCATTCTGAGTATCCTGCGAATTATATCAGCTTACTTGTTAAGAACCTTTTTGAACTCGACGCGGATAATGTTGGGGGCTTTTGGATAACGAAACCCGTTAACGATACTCCAAAAGCCAATTCAATTGCCATTGCCTTAACATCTGTTTTTGGCGTGGGAGATGCACAATACCGGTTGGGGGTTAAAAAGGTGTGTAAAGTAGATACAGTTCCCTACGGGTGTTTCCGAAAATCGTTGTTTGACAGGATCGGATTGTTTGATGAAGAACTTCTGCGCAACCAAGACGATGAGTTTAACGCACGAATAATCGAAAATGGTGGTTCTATTTACCTGATTCCGGATATTGCTATTACCTATTTTGCACGTTCTGATATTTCATCGTTGGTCAAAATGTTTTTTCAATATGCGTTTTTTAAACCCTTAGTTAACAGGAAATTAAAAAAACCGGCCACCGTAAGGCAATTTATCCCCCTGCTTTTTGTACTGTTTTTACTTTTGGGGTGGTTGGGCACTTTCATTTTACCAGCCCTTTTCGCGGTTTATATCTTTGGTGCAGGATTGTATCTCCTTTTCAATATTTTTTTTACTATTAAAAGCACGGTGGATCATGGGAAAGGATATCTTCTTTTTTACTTGCCATGGATATTCTTTTTACAGCATCTGGCCTATGGGTTTGGGTATCTCGCCGGGATCATTAACTTTGTTCTTCTTAAAAAGTCGCCAACAACAATCAGCACTTCACGTTAATTTTTTTAACCAAATGCGACACAACGTACACCGTAAAATATTTTTTATTTCCTCCCTTTTTCTGACTTTTTGTCTCCCGCTTTTTCAAAAGGTTATCCCGGCCATTATTGTTGTTATGATGGCTAATTGGTTGATTAGTGGAATATACCTGACAACGATACCGAAATTACTTAAAGACAAGTGGCGAATCCTGACATTATCTTTCGCTTCGCTCTACCTGCTCTATCTGTCAGGGATGTTGTATTCAACTAATTACATCTATGGTTTGTCTGATCTTGGGGTAAAATTCTCACTTTTTATCTTCCCGGTTATTTTTGCCACCTCCTATTTTCCTTTATTCAGTAAAAAAGAAACAGGGATTATTCTACGGGTTTTTGCCGCCGGGTGTATTGCAGGCAGCCTAATGTTGATCGGACGAGCTTTTTATCATAGTATCTTTCTTCACCAACCGGGTGTATTTTACTATGACAGTCTCTCCTGGATCTTTCATCCGGGGTATTATTCCATGTACATCGCTTTTGCCATGTCGAACATTCTTTATTTTCTCCTTATCCGGCAAAGCGTGAAAGGATTCCTTAAAGTGGCAGGACATATTCTGATCCTTCTGTTTTTTACCCTGATGATTGTTCTGCTAAGTTCAAAAGCCGGTCTTCTGATATGGATTTCCGTCATCTGTTTTTATGCGATTCTTCTTTTGGTCAAATACAAAAGATGGCTTACAAGCGTGACATTCGTTGCAGTAGCTTTTACGGCTTTTATTCTTTTTCTCCTGACCTTCCCAAAAGCTGCAAGTAGGGTTTCGCAGGCAAAACAGGATATAGCATCAGCAGATTCCATAGCAAAATCCGGGCGGAGTACAGGCGACCGCGTTTTGATCTGGCAATCTTCCAAAGAAATTGTTAAACAGAATTTTCTTTTTGGCGTTGGAACCGGAGATGTCAGGGATAAACTGATGGAAGAATACAAGAGAAAAGATGTTTTAACTGTATTGAAACATTATCTCAATGCCCATAATCAGTACCTTCAGACTTTGATTGCTCTTGGAATATCCGGGCTACTTCTTCTGATGGCCATGATTTTAATGCCTGCAATTTTTTCCGTCAAACGAGAAAATTATATCTACTTCGCCTTTTTGTTCATTGTTGGGATCAGTATGTTTTTTGAATCGATGCTTGAAAGGCAACAAGGAGTTGTGTTTTATGTATTTTTTAATACCTTTCTTTTTGCTGGGGCTGTTGTTGATACGGGTTAATATTTCTTCCCGGCACAATGGCGGAAACCTATTGCTAAATTAATCTGATATTTGCAAAAGATATTCAACTTGATGATCATAAAATTTTTAGCAGATTCGTCAAATCAGCATAATTATAAATATTAAATATCGATATCCGAAAGATCGGGAATCCGGTAGCAATCAGCATCGAACATAAAAATGACAAAACTCTCAGTCGTCATTATCACTTTTAACGAGGATCGGAATATTGGCCGTTGCCTCGAGTCGGTGCAGGATATAGCAGATGAGATTGTGGTTGTTGATTCATATTCCACCGACAAAACCAAGGCAATTTGTAAAAAGTATGGTGTAAACTTTGTTGAGCATGATTTTGAAGGATATATCCGGCAGAAAAATTATGCTGTCAGCCAGGCCACTTTCCCTCATCAGCTATCATTGGATGCCGATGAGGCCTTGTCGGATGAATTGAAAACCGAGATAAAAAAGATAAAAGTAAATTGGCATTGCGATGGCTACCGTATGAACCGGCTGGCCAACTATTGCGAAAAATGGATCAGGCACAGCGGTTGGTACCCTGATACCAAACTCAGGCTGTACGATTCGACAAAAGGAAAGTGGCAAGGTATTGACCCTCACGATAAATTTGAGATGATTCCTGGCTCATCGGTGGGATTTTTACGAGGCAACATTTTGCATTACACTTATTCCACTAGCGAAGAGTACATCCGGCAGGCTGATAAATTCAGCACCATTGCAGCCATGGAGTTGGTGGCACATGGAAAGCCTGTTTATTTTTTCATGATCGTACTCAATCCGATTGCAAAGTTTATCCGGAATTATGTGCTTCGGCTCGGTTTTTTAGATGGATATTACGGTTACCGTATTTGCCGGATCGCTGCCGGCGAAACTTTCCAGAAATACAGAAAAGCATTGCGGTTAAAGCGATTAGAAGGGAAAAAAAGCTTTTAGCCGGTCGCGAAGCAACCTCAGCTTAAAATCAGTGTTCTTTTCCGGCTCTTTTAGATAACCTGTAAACGGTTCTCCCATGTGAAGGTAATATCTTCGGAACGTAGAATTGCTTATCCCCCACTTTTTCAAAAATTGCTTCCTTCCTTCGTTTTTTTTAACGCGCTGCACACTTCTGGAAATAAAATGATAGCTCCGGCTTTTGCTTACCCCTTTGAAATAACGAACTCCAGCCTGCCACAACTTCATCATAAAATCTGGGTCAGAATACATCCCCGGAGTGAATTCAACGCTTAGTCCACCAACAATATTCCAAAGGTTTCTGTGAACGGCTAAAGGGTACCAACTGCTGCCGTTCCAGTCGGCAAATGGAATTTGTGCGAATACTTCGAGCAACTCATTTTCATTAAATTCTTCAGGAGAGGCACCAAAACTCAAGGGCGCGATCACGCAATTGTTCAAAGTAACGCGCGGCTCAATCTTGGTACCGGAAACAGCGAAATATCCATGCCCGATTTTTTGGATTTCTTCCCACAGATATAAATCCCAGTCAGGCAACAGGTAATTATCGTCATCTATCAGCAGGAGAAAATCGGATTTAGCCAGCGTGGCTGCAGCATTAAAAGCGTAACAAACGCCCACATTTGATTGGGAATAGCTATGATCGAGTGCCTGGTTTTTCACCCATTCGCTGGTTCCGTCGCTTCCTTCATTGACGTGAACAATGATCTGATGGTTAAACCGGCTGTTTTTTCGTATGCTCCCGATACAAAGTTTTAGATATTGCAAGCTGTTCCACGTAGGAATGAGGATAGAGAATATTGCCTTTCCCTCATGTCCGCCCGGAGTAAATGTAATTTCCTCAATTTTCATTTGTTCGCTAACTGATTTTCACATTTTCAAATAGTAAATGCACCTACATATATTTCAGGCATATTTTAACCTTACCATAAAAAAACCAAGGACTCAAACAAAAGTAATGAAATAGTTGGCATCTTCCGATTTCGTTTGGTATGGAATTGCAATGTTAAACGGTCTTTTAAAAGGAAAGAGGTTGTCAGTGACCCTGGCAACCTCTTTCCTTTATGAATCAGAAAGCAACTATTTATCTTTTTTTGGAGTTCCTTTATGCTTCTTGGAATGGGAAGCAGAAGTTGGTTCTTTTTTAGCCGGTGCAGGAGTTGCGGCAGTTTTTTCAGCAGGTTTTACCTGTTCGGTTTTTGGAGCTGGTTTTTTCTGATCCTGTTTTGCAGCAGCAGGTTTATCCTGGCCAAATGCTACAGTCGTAAAAAATACGATACCCAATAAGAATGCTAACTTTTTCATTTGTTTATTTAATTTTTATGAGATGAATAATTATTGTTGTGCAAATTAAAAGATAGATTCTGAATATTTTCTGTACTTCATTTATGGGATGATATAATCAGCACCCTGCGATCTTCAGCAAAAGCCCTATGCTGGAAAGACAATTAATGAACTACCCCGCAGCAAACAACGGGGTATCAGAATTCAGATTTCAGAAAGAAGAAAAAACAATATATAATTCTGAATTCCTGCATTCTAAATTTTCTCATCAACAGAAGTGAGTACCTGATCCGAAAATCGCACAGCAATCCGGATGCATCAAAAAGCAGCGGCTAATGCGATGAAAGTTCATTTCGACACCTTATTTCCGCGTACTTCCGCACATTTGTGCGTTAATAAAGCATATTTTTTCCACAAACTATGTTGAGAAATTCCTTCTGCAAAAAAAAAATCCCCTTAGTGTCTCATATCCGGCGACTTACATGATCATAACCATTATTGTTTGATTTTCAGATATTTCTGGCATATCCTTTGCTTATCCTAATTCTTTTCATTCTTGCACCCAGCAACGGAAGACTTGTTTTTACTGAATAAAAAAACTAAAATAATGACCATGGAAACACCACATGCTAGATCTGTAACATTATTCTCGACAGCACTTTTAATACTAATCCTGATCATTGGGCTTTCGTCCTGCCGGAAAAAGGACGTCACTTACGATCCGGTTAACCCCAACCCACCAAATCCGGAAGAGCCGGCTGTTTTTCCAAATAAACCGCTCAATATGCTTACAGCCAGCGAAAGGGCACATGGGAAGGAATTCTCTGGATATATTTCTCATTGCCTTGGAAAAGGATTGGGAAGAACCGGGGTTGGAGGAGAAGGTTTTCCTTATGAAAAAATTGGTGATTTACTCATGGAAATTCATAAAGACAAAGTAGCGGCAGAAGAATACACTACGATAACAACTGACCTGAATAATATTTCTGCACAGCTTGTTCAGTTGGATGCCGAAGTTCAACAACTTTCGCAACAGTTACAAATGGGTCTTGTGAAAATTTCGGATCAGCTTGATAATATGCAATTACAGCCTTATGTAACATTCCTTACAAGTCGTTTTAAAACATTTGATAACTCGGGGTTACTCTATTATGCAACAAATGCCGCCACTTACAAACAGAATAATGACAGTGCCCACATGCAACAGCTGGATACCTATGCCCTTGCTTTTGCGAATACCTATTATAATTCATCTACACCCATCGATACGTATATTCAGGGAATACACGATATCATGTGCCCGGGTACCTTCAGTGCAAACCCGTTAAAAAAATTCACCGACCTGCTGGTTGTAAAACCTGTAAATGTGCAGGATACTGCGGATGCCATGAATGCCTATAAAATGCTGGAAAACTATTTCCTCTACCTTGTTAATGTCCAGTTCCAGGGTGCGACCGTCCTGTGTAATATTGATACATTAGTTGGCATGCCGGGAGAGTTTAATGGTTATTTCACACATACTTTCAGGGGATTTATACAAGACGAAATATCTGTTTTCCTTCAAACTGTTGACTACATGACCGTTAACCTGTCTGATTACCGGACACAGGATCGGTTTACTCAGGATGTGTGTAATTTTGGCCGCGGAGGTATGGCTCCTGACAGGATTTTCTACAACGTTGTTGCGCGTTCAAGATTTCTCGCCAATTTGCTCTACGCAGCAATTGGCCTACCCTATTATGGTGTTACAGGAGTGATCGTAACTCCTCAAAATTACCAGAATGGAATAAATGCGCCAATAACATCCTTAGCAATCCAATTATCGGGGCCTGATGCTTTCATGATGAATTCTGATACCAACAAGGTCTATCTTAGTATCTACCCGAATACCTCATGGAGTGTTAATGCTTCATCTAAAACCGGGACCTGCACAGCGAGCCCGAATTGGAGTGTTTTCAATTTCAGGAACGCTGCCACAAATACTCAGGGCGGAAAATACACGATTGCTTCAGCCGACAATACCACCCAGGGCGATTTTCCCTGGCCTCATGTATCGATCCCTATTAAAAGTAACAGTTCTGTAACTGTACTATACTATAATCCACAACACCCCGATCCCGGAACTGCCACAACCGGACCAACTGCCACAAATACAATGCCATTCGGAAGTTTTTCCGGAGCCTGGTACTGGGGATATTTATATCTGAGTGAAACCGAATTAAGCAACTTCTGGCATCTCAATCCATTCGACTATATTGAGGTGGATCCCAACGGTTTTACAGGTCCTGATATTCCGACACCAATAAATGCTACAACTGATAAGGATGATAATTTGTGGCCGCATGGAACAGGAGGTTTCCTCTATCCTGAAAATAATGTCGGCAACATGCAATGGAACGGTCCTTCAATAATGACAGATAACTGGGCATTTATTGCAGATGCAATGCATACAACCGTGGAAATTTCCTCATCAAATTATCCTCAGGCAAATCCATCTGTAAAAATGTGGTGCACTTACGATATTCAATGGAGCATTCCTTGTAAATACTGGCAGATGATGGTGAATGTCGGCACTTATATACACCGA